>JBNMGS010000115.1:0-6408 GCA_050872365.1 Lachnospira sp. | reverse complement strand
GAATATACTATTAATTACAAGAAAACACATTCACAGACATTACTTCCAATGATAGATGAGATATGTCGTATGACAGAAACGGATGTATCTGATATTGACATAGTGGCAGTGTCTGACGGACCGGGATCATTTACAGGTTTAAGAATTGGGGCAGCTACAGGAAAAGGTATAGCACTTGCCAAAGATAAACCTATGGTGGCAGTACCTACACTTGAGGCTATGGCGTATAATCTTATAGGAGATAAAAGACTTATATGTCCTGTAATGGATGCAAGAAGACAGCATCTTTACAGTGGATTATACAGATTTGATGATGAAAAGCTTACGATTGTACACGAACAATGTCTGATTTCATATCAGGAGCTTGTTGATATTCTCAATGAAAAGAATGAAGAAGTGATATTTGTTGGAGATGGCATAGATGTAGCAGGGGATTATATTAAAGAAAATCTTAAGTGCAGATATAGTTTTAGTAAACCTCACATAAAAACACAGAGAGCATCAAGTGTTGCACTTGCCGCAATAAATATGGCAAAAGAAGGCAAGACTATTAATTCTGACCTTATGAAGCCGGATTATCTACGTCCATCACAGGCAGAAAGAGAACATAATAAATAAATACCAATAAGATATACTAATGATGGTGCAATATGTCAGAACGGAGAATATATAATGGAATACCATATCAGGGCGATGGAAGAAAGAGATGTGCCTTACGTGTCGCAAATAGAAAATAAAATATTTTCTTTGCCATGGTCTGAAAAATCTTTTATAGATGCAGCAGGCAATCCGGACAATGTATATCTCGTATGCGAATGTACGGGTGAGATAGCAGGATACTGTGGTATGTGGACGGTTATGGGAGAAGGCAATGTGACTAATGTTGCCGTACATCCGTCATATAGAAGAAAAGGAATAGCCAATGCGTTGCTTAAGGAAATGGAAAAGAGAGCGAAAGAAAAGTCAGTGACAATATTTTTCCTTGAAGTAAGGCAAAGTAACGAAGCAGCAAAAAAATTATATGAAAAACTTGGTTATAGTCCTATAGGTACAAGGAAAAGATTTTATGAAAGACCAGTAGAAGATGCTATAGTTATGTCAAAGACATTATAATAATTGAGAAATATATAATGTATATTTTTATATTATGCCGGAATTAAAACTTCTGGATTAGATGCCTGCAGATTGTTTTGTGCTGTGCATTTACACAATCAGACCTTTTGACACGGATGTTTTTAAACAAGACATAATTAAATAATAGCAATTAAATATAAAATAAATACGCAATAAATATGATATTAAAGAAAGGAGCCGCCATGTTAGATGTATGTTTATTAGGGACAAGTGGAATGCTTCCGCTTCCTGGCAGATGGCTCACTTCACTTATGACAAGATATAATGGAAGCAGTCTTCTTATAGATTGTGGTGAAGGAACACAGATAGCAATAAAGGAAAAAGGATGGAGCTACAATCCTATAGATATTATATGTTTTACACATTATCATGCAGATCATATAAGTGGATTGCCGGGATTATTGCTTACAATGGGTAACTCAGAAAGAAAAGAACCATTAACTCTTATCGGACCCAAGGGACTTGCAAGAGTAGTTAATGCTTTAAGAGTTATAGCACCAGAACTTCCTTTTGAGATAAATATGATAGAACTTAACGGTCAGCAGGAGCATTTGTCTATAAAGGGATATGAGATAGATGCATTCCGCGTAAATCATGCTGTTACATGTTACGGATATACTATAAATATACCAAGAATAGGTAAATTTAATGCGGATAAAGCAAAAGAACTGGGAATACCATGCAGGATATGGAATAAACTTCAGCATGGACAGGAAGTGGAGCATGAAGGCGTTGTATATACACCGGATATGGTTATGGGAGCACCCAGAAAGGGCATAAAGCTTACATATTGTACAGATACAAGACCTGTTCAGTCAATAGTTGATAATGCTGTCAATTCTGACCTTTTTATATGTGAAGGAATGTACGGAGAAAAGGATAAAGAAGCTAAGGCCAGAGAATATAAGCATATGACATTTTATGAAGCAGCAGAACTTGCAAAACGTGCAGATGTTAAGGAAATGTGGCTTACACATTACAGTCCATCACTTATAAGACCGGCAGATTATGTGGGGAGCATAAAGAACATATTTAAAAATGTGCGTGCAGCTAAGGATGGACAAAGTGTAACTCTTAATTTTGAAGATGAAGAGTAGAAAAGTTATATAAATTATATTTAATGCAGTCAGCAGGCTGGCTGCTGTTAATAGTTAAATCATGTGATGGCATTCGTTGTTTATGATAATTATGAAGGTCATGTTATATGTTAAATTTATAAAACAAAAGGAGCAGCCTATGAAAAAACACTGGAGAATGGTATTAGCTGCAATATTATGTGCGGTATTATGTATAGGATATTATTATTATCTGGCCAACAAGCCATCACAAAAGGACGCAACAGATAAAGCAGTCCAGAATGATGAACTTGCATATCTGACAGCAAGAAATATTAACGATAATTATCCTGAATCAGTTAGAGACGTTGTAAAACTTTATGCAAGGATAACAAAGGAGTATTATGAAGCTGATATAACAGATGAAGATATCGAGAAACTCGGACATCAGGCAAGATTACTCTTTGATGATGAACTTAAGAATACACAGACAGATGAAGAGTTTATGAGTGCATTAAAAGATGATATTAATGTATACAGAAGTAATGATGCCAGGATCAGCAGCTTTAGTCTGCAAAGTGCTAACGATACAAAGTATACAACATTTAATAACAGAGAGTATGCATCCTTGCAGCTTGTATATTATATACGGGAAGGAAGCAACCTAAGAACGTCAGGCACTAAGTTTACGCTAAGAAAAGATAATTCAGGTAAATGGAAGATATTATACTGGGAATTAGTAGACTCGGTTGATTTAAGTTGAATAACATGCTGAAATGGTGTATATAACCAGGGAGTAATGAAAAAATATGCTGAAATGGTTATAACCAGAGAGTAATGAAAATAACATGTTGAAATGGTTTATAACTAAAGAGTAATGAAAATAGCGGTGTAAAGTAATATAAAGCTTTATAAGCAATACAGGCATAATAAAATAATATAATGTGATAAAAGTATTGTTTTAAAGCCTGTGGAATGGAGAGCAAATGGAAGAACAAAAGGACGTGCTGATACTGGCTATAGAGAGCTCGTGTGATGAGACGGCTGCAGCAGTTGTAAAGAATGGAAGAACAATATTATCAAATGTGATTAATTCACAGATAGCTATCCATACAGAATATGGTGGAGTAGTTCCAGAGATAGCTTCAAGAAAACATATAGAAAATATAAATCCTGTCATAAGAATGGCATTGGATGAGGCAAAGGTGACACTTGATGATATAGATGCAATAGGTGTGACATATGGTCCGGGACTTGTTGGAGCACTGCTTGTAGGAGTAGCAGAAGCTAAAGCTATAGCATTTGCAACGGGAAAGCCACTTGTAGGTGTTCATCATATAGAGGGGCATATTGCGGCCAATTATATAGAGAACAAGGAACTTGAACCTCCTTTTATAG
This sequence comes from Lachnospira sp., assembly GCA_050872365.1. GTDB lineage: Bacteria > Bacillota > Clostridia > Lachnospirales > Lachnospiraceae > Lachnospira. Next base: position 2,821 of record JBNMGS010000115.1, on the reverse strand, counting down.
CACTTGTAGTATCAGGTGGACATACACATCTTGTTAAGGTTAATGATTATGGTAAGTTTGAAATAATAGGAAGAACAAGAGATGATGCGGCTGGAGAAGCTTTTGATAAGGTTGCAAGAGCTATAGGACTTGGTTATCCGGGTGGACCTAAAATAGATAAAATAGCCAGGGAAGGTAATCCGGAAGCCATAGTATTTCCAAGAGCACATGTTGATGATACACCATATGACTTTTCTTTTAGTGGAATAAAATCAGCAGTACTTAACTATATTAATTCAGCAGAAATGAAAGGGGAGACTATAAACAAAGCAGACCTGGCGGCCTCTTTCCAAAAAGCTGTAGTTGATGCCCTTGTATCACGAGCTATCCGCCTTACTAAAGAAAGTGGCATGGATAAACTTGCTGTAGCCGGTGGCGTTGCCTCTAATTCAGCACTAAGAAAGGCACTTAAAGAAGAGTGTGATAAGAACAAAATTACATTTTATTCGCCATCACCTATATTCTGTACAGATAATGCAGCAATGATTGGCGTGGCAGCATATTATGAATATATTGCAGGCACCAGACATGGATATGATCTTAATGCAGTACCTAATCTGAAGCTTGGAGAAAGAATATAAGAGCAGTTATAGCTGAACGTTATTTGCACTATATATAGATTGTCTGGAATTGAATGTCTATATATAGTGCAATTTGCCTTAATGGAGCCATTTAATGTTTATAATATAAAAAATGCAGCAATTGAATGCTTGGTGTATAAAAAATATAGTAGATGAATGTTTGTTGTATAAAAAATGAATCGGCTTAATGGTTATTGGAGTTGAAAATTAGAAAAGTTGAATGCTTATTGAATTCAAGAAATTAAGGCATACGAAAGTATAAAGGGAGGTATGGATAATGAATTATGCGATAATACTGGCTGGTGGAAAAGGCTCAAGAATGAAGAGTGATATTCCAAAGCAATTCCTTAAGTTAAACAATATTCCGATGATATGTTATTCGATAGAAACATTTGAATCGAATGATAATATAGACAGAATAGTAGTTGTTACATCCGCAGATTATATTGAATATATGTGGAAAATTATACGCTCACACGGATATAAAAAAATTACTGATGTAGTTGAAGGCGGTGCAGAAAGATACGATTCGGTATATTCTGGTCTGAAATGTATAAGGAAAATGGGAAAAATAGAAGAAAAAATGCAGGATCATGATAGTGATAAAAGGAAAAAATATGTGTTTATACATGATGGAGCAAGACCATGCGTAACAGATAATATAATAAATTCATGTATGCAGGATGTAAAAAAATATGATGCATGTGTTGCAGCGGTTCCGGTAAAAGATACTATTAAGGTTGTTGATAGTAAAGGTATTGCAGTTAATACGCCGGATAGAAGTACTTTGTGGCAGATACAGACACCTCAGGTATTTGAAATGGGACTGATATTAGAAGCATATGATAAGTTATATTCTGATACAGATAAAAAAGGAATAACAGATGATGCTATGGTAGTTGAAAAATATATGGATACAAAAGTGAAAATGACACTATCCGAATATACTAATATTAAAGCTACGACACCAGAAGATATACTTGTTACAGAGGCTTTTTTAGCAGATAAAACCAATATATAAATAATACTGTTTCATAATAGATGATCATAAATAAATAAAATATAGAAAAAATATAAAAATAGCAGAACTGATGAGCATCTGATTATTTGAACATCAGTATGTCATTCTGAAATTTTATGTTTAAAACCAAATAAAAATAAATAGATATCATTCTGAAAATAGAAAATAAAAACCGTTCTGCAAAAAAATGTACCAAAATAAAATGATTAAAAATGCAGTAAATAAGCGGCTTTGCGGATGAAATCAAAAAAATAGCAAAAAAAGTTTTAAAAATGTGTTGACAAACTATACACTGGGTGATATTATAACAAAGTCGTCGGTGCGGTACAGCAAACAACGACAAAGAAAAACACAGAATATGTGGAATATGGAGAGGTACCGAAGTGGTCATAACGGGGCGGTCTTGAAAACCGTTTGTCTTCACGGGCGCATGGGTTCGAATCCCATCCTCTCCGCTGAAAACCATCTATAACATTTTAGATGGTTTTTTTATGCCAAAGGGTATGAAACATATCCTTGGGTACGGAGTAGCATAACAGAAGATTTTCTTATAAGATACAGTTGGTACGTAAAGATGACGTTAACACAATGTGTTGATTAAGAAAATATAGTTAAAAAGTTTTTTAAAAAACTGCTTGACAAACTTCTGAATCGATGTTATTCTATCATAGCTGTCAGCGAGCAACACTGATTGCTGACAACAAAGCTCTTTGATAACTGAACAGAAAGACAACCTTGAAAATTCTTTTTAGAATTTCGAGATGAGTACAGAATTCATTAGAATTAAGTATACATCTTTTGTGAACATCATTCAAGCAATTGAATGAATCCTTAAACACAGTATAAGGAAACTATTAAAGCTAGTTAGTTCAAAACTAACCGGATTTAAAACTCTTGTTTTTAGGGACTTGGCAAGTTGCGACAGCAACCTTGCATGGGTTTCTAAAAGAAACACATTTTTATGAGAGTTTGATCCTGGCTCAGGATGAACGCTGGCGGCGTGCTTAACACATGCAAGTCGAACGAAGCATTTGCGACAGATTTCTTCGGATTGAAGTTGCTTATGACTGAGTGGCGGACGGGTGAGTAACGCGTGGGTAACCTGCCTCATACAGGGGGATAGCAGCTGGAAACGGCTGGTAATACCGCATAAGCGCACGGTATCGCATGATACAGTGTG
>JBNMGS010000114.1:0-6417 GCA_050872365.1 Lachnospira sp. | reverse complement strand
CAGTTGGTGGAAAGGATAAACTTACAGCAACGGTTTATCCTGAGAATACAACATACTCTAAGAATATAACCTGGACAAGCTCCGACCCGGATGTGGTATCTGTAGATTCCGATGGTAATATCACAGCACTTAGTGCCGGTAGAGCATTTATAAAGGCAAGTAGTGTTAATGGTAAATATACTTCTTGTTTTGTATCCGTTGAAGATATTGAAATAACACAGGTTACACTTGATAAAAGTCAGTTATCGTTAACAGAAGGCGATAAAGTGACACTTACAGCTACAATACTTCCTGATAATACTACACAGTCAAAGGAACTTACATGGAACTCTACTAATGAATCAGTTGCAACAGTAGACAGCAACGGAAAAGTAACAGCTTTATCTGAAGGAACAACAACAATATCAGTAATGACTATAAACGGAATGACTGCAACATGTAAGGTGACTGTTGAAAAACTGCAGATTCCAATTGAAAGTATTACAATACTTCCATATTCAGATCTTACTATGTTAGAGGGAGATACGGCAAAGCTCAATGTTAAAATTAATCCTGAAAATACTACATATTCTAAGGAAGTAAAATGGACAAGCAGTGATTCGTCAGTGGCTGTAGTAGAGTCGGGAGGAAATATTATTGCAAAAAAAGCAGGAACAACTACAATAACAGCAACAACTGTCAATGGAAAGAGCGCAAGCTGTACAGTAACAGTTAACCAGAAGAAAACACCTATTACAGCTATTGGTTTAGATAAAACACATGTTAATATGACAGTTGGTGGGAAAGATAAACTTACAGCAACAGTTTACCCTGTGAATACAACAGATTCTAAGAACGTAACATGGACAAGTTCCAATCCTGATGTGGTATCTGTAGATTTAAATGGTAATATAACAGCACTTAAAGCCGGTAGAGCATCTATAGAGGCAAGAAGTGTTAATGGTATATCTACTTCTTGCAATGTATTTGTTACAGATATTGAAATAAAACAGGTCATACTTGATAGTAGCAAGTTATCTTTAACAGAAGGTGATAAGGCAGCACTTACAGCAACAATACTTCCGGATAATACTACACAGTCAAAAGAACTTACATGGACATCTGCTAATCAGGCAGTTGCAACTGTAGATAGTAATGGAAATATCACGGCTATATCTGAAGGGATAACAACAGTATCAGTAATGACTGCAAATGGAATGACAGCAACATGTGAGGTGACTGTCCAAAATAAGCTTCGTTATACAGGCTTAAAGGTAGTTGACGGAAAGCTATATTATCTGACTAATGATGTAATAGATAAAACATTTACAGGATTTGCAGTTTATGATAACGACAGATATTATGTTCAGGAAGGTGAAGTTAAGGATTATACTGGAATAGCCAAGGATGGTGATTCATGGGTATATGTAGAAAATAGTAAGATTGACTATAGCTTCACGGGAATGGCAGAAAATGAAAACGGCTGGTTTTACTTCAAGAATGGAGTGCTGGACTGGAACTATACAGGAATGGCAGAAAATAGCTATGGCTGGTTCTATTTCAGAGGTGGAGTGCTGGACTGGAGCTACACAGGAATGACAGAAAATAGCTATGGCTGGTTCTACTTCAGTAATGGAATGCTGGACTGGAGTTATACAGGAATGGCAGAAAATGAATATGGCTGGTTCTACTTCAGTAATGGAGTGCTGGACTGGAACTATACAGGAATGGCGGAAAATAGCTATGGCTGGTTCTACTTCAGTAATGGAGTACTGGATTGGGGCTATACAGGAATGGCAGAAAATGAATATGGCTGGTTTTATTTCAGTAATGGAGTACTGGACTGGGGCTATACAGGAATGGCATATAATGAATACGGCTGGTTCTATTTCAGAAATGGAGTGCTGGATTGGAACTATACAGGAGTTGCAAAAAATGAAAACGGCTGGTTCTACTTTAGCGGAGGTATACTTGATTGGTCATATACAGGATGGTATACAAATGAGGCAGGAGACTGGCGGATTGATGGAGGTATAGCTACTCTTAGATAGATAAAATAATATGGATTAATCAAATAATCATTAATTTTGAAAATTGATTTTGTGAATTGATTTATGAAAAACACTTGATTAAACAATAGAGTTATGCTATATTATCAACGTATGAGCCGCCACTCAGATTAGGGACACTCCGACCCGGATCTTAGTGTCAGGTGATTAAATAACAGGAGGAATATTAGAATGATATCTAAGGAAAAGAAAGCAGAAATTATTGCTAATTACGGAAGAAAAGCAGGAGATACAGGTTCTCCAGAAGTTCAGATTGCAATCTTAACAGAAAGAATTGCTGAATTAACAGAACATTTAAAGGTTAACCAGAAAGATCATCACTCAAGAAGAGGTCTTTTAAAGATGGTTGGTAAGAGAAGAGCTTTACTTTCTTACTTAAAGAAGAACGATATCGAAAGCTACAGAAGCTTAATCGAGCGTTTAGGAATCAGAAAGTAATTATAAGGGCGGAGTTGTACCTGGTTGTACAACCCCGCCCTGCTTGATTTTCTGTAATGAAAGACTATATAAGAATATTTGGTTAAAGTATTTTCTGAAAGCATTTGGAATCTATAACAGAAGATAACAGAAGGAATATACCGAGACCACTCAAAAGAATATCATGCCACGGTTAAGATAGAGTTATTGTATACATCATATAAGCAGATATTGAATGCTACAATGCCTGGTCTGTGATGTTTTTTTGAGTTGTTTCGGACCTTCTGTTCATTATGTGGTAAAGTTCAAAGCAGTATATTAATCAGATAGGAGATATAGTTCTTAATATTAATCAATTATTAATCCGGTTTATCATAGATAACCGGATTATAACACACAATTAAACAGCCATAAGGCAGAAACGAGGAAAGTATGTTTAAACAGTACACAATGGAATTAGCTGGCAGAACATTAAGAGTTGATGTTGGCAGAGTATGTGCACAGGCTAACGGAGCAGCACTTATGCACTATGGAGATACAGTAGTACTTTCAACAGCTACTGCATCTAAGGAACCAAGAGAGGGAATTGACTTCTTCCCGCTCAGCGTTGAATATGAAGAGAAGATGTATGCCGTAGGTAAGATACCGGGAGGATTTAACAAGAGAGAAGGTAAGGCTTCTGAGAATGCTATTCTTACATCAAGAGTAATCGACAGACCTATGAGACCTTTATTCCCTAAGGATTATCGTAATGATGTTACACTTAACAACATGGTTATGTCAGTAGATCCAGAGTGCCGTCCAGAGCTTGTAGCTATGATTGGTGCATCTATTGCAACATGTATATCTGATATCCCATTTGATGGTCCATGCGCTATGACACAGGTTGGTATGATTGACGGAGAATTCATCATCAACCCATCACAGGCTCAGTGGCAGGAAGGTGATCTTCAGCTTACAGTTGCATCTACTAAGCAGAAGGTTATCATGATTGAAGCAGGTGCTAATATCATTCCTGAGGATAAGATGATTGAAGCTATATACAAGGCACATGATATCAACCAGACAATTATTGCATTTATTGAGAAGATTGTAGCTGAGGTTGGTAAAGAAAAGCATTCATACGAAAGCTGTGCTATTCCAGCAGAGATGTTTGAAGCTATGAAGCAGGTAGTATCTCCAGAAGAAATGGAAGTTGCTGTATTCTCTGATGATAAGCAGACAAGAGAAAAGAACATTGATGAAGTAACTGAGAAGATGAAGGAAGCATTTGCAGACAATGAAGAGTACTTAGCAGTTCTTGGCGAGGCGATTTATCAGTATCAGAAAAAGACTGTACGTAAGATGATCTTAAAGGATCATAAGAGACCTGATGGACGTGCTATTAACCAGATAAGACCACTTGCTGCAGAGGTTGATATTATACCTAGAGTACATGGTTCTGCTATGTTTACAAGAGGTCAGACACAGATATGTGATGTTGTTACACTTGCTCCTCTATCAGAGGCACAGAAGGTTGACGGACTTGACGATAACGTAACAACTAAGAGATATATCCACCATTATAACTTCCCTTCATACTCAGTAGGTGAGACAAAGCCTTCAAGAGGACCGGGACGTCGTGAAATCGGACATGGAGCTTTAGCTGAAAGAGCACTTATTCCAGTACTTCCTTCAGAGAAAGAATTCCCATATGCAATCCGTGCTGTATCAGAGACATTTGAGTCTAATGGTTCTACATCTATGGCATCTACATGTGCATCTTGTATGTCACTTATGGCAGCAGGTGTACCAATTAAGAGCATGGTTGCAGGTATTTCATGCGGACTTGTTACAGGTGATACAGACGATGATTATGTAGTACTTACAGATATCCAGGGACTTGAAGATTTCTTCGGTGATATGGACTTTAAGGTAACAGGTACAACAGAAGGTATTACAGCTATTCAGATGGATATTAAGATTCATGGTCTTACACGTCCTATCGTAGAAGAAGCTATAAGAAGAACAAGAGAAGCTAGACTCTTTATCATGGATACATGTATGAAGCCGGCTATTGCTGAGCCTAGAAAGACTGTAGGTGAATACGCACCTAAGATTATCCAGACTACAATTGATCCAGCAAAGATAGGTGAAGTAGTTGGACAGCGTGGTAAGGTAATCAATGCTATTATCGAAGAATGCGGTGTTAAGATTGACATAACAGATGATGGATTCGTATCAATCTGTGGAGTTGACCAGGCTGGCATGGATAAGGCTATGAAGTATATAAGAACTATCGTGGATGAATTCGAAGAAGGAAAGATATATGAAGGAAAGGTTGTAAGCATCAAGGAATTCGGAGCATTTGTTGAGTTTGCACCTGGTAAGGAAGGTATGGTTCATATATCTAAGATATCTAAGGAAAGAATCAACATGGTAGAAGATGTACTTACACTTGGTGATGTTGTTAAATGTAAGTGCATGGGCAAGGACAAGATGGGAAGAATAAGCTTCTCTATTAAGGATGCCGAGTAAATTATGATATAATGAGCGCAAAAGAAAAGGAAGCGGCTGCGAAGCAGCCATTTACTTTTCTTGCGCCATTAACGAACGAACAGTCATGCGAAGCAGGACGAAAGAGCGCGAAAGCGCGGGTTCGTGAGTGCAGGATGGATAAAAGAGTAAATTATGATATAATGAGCGCAAAAGAAAAGGAAGCGGCTGCGAAGCAGCCATTTACTTTTCTTGCGCCATTAACGAACAAACAGTCATGCGAAGCAGGACGAAAGAGCGCGAAAGCGCGGGTTCGTGAGTGCAGGATAGATAAAAGAGTAAATTATGATATAATACAAAAAGGAGGATACAGTTATGGTAGATCAGAATTGTGCATACTGTATGGAAGGTGAACTTGTTGCAAAGTTCGGTATTAAGATATGTGAGTTAGAAACATCTAAGGTATATCTTTTCAAGGAGCAGAGCCACCCTGGAAGATGTATAGTTGCCCATAAGAAGCATGTAGGTGACATGAATGAGCTTACAGCAGAAGAAAGAGCAGCTTACTTTGAAGATGTTGCAAGAGTTGCAAGAGCGATTATGAAGGCATTTAACCCTGATAAGGTTAATTATGGTGCATATGGTGATACAGGACATCATCTTCATTTCCATCTTTGTCCTAAGTATAAGGATGAGTATGAATGGGGTGGAGTATTCCTTATGAATCCAGATAAGAAGTACTTAACAGATGCAGAATATGCAGAAATGATTGAAAAGATTAAGGCAAATCTCTAATTATAAATAATATAAATATTATACCAGAGTGAAAACTCAGAACCCACATGAGTTTGCTTATGGATTGGGCTTTTGACAAAATATCATAAATATTATGTTGAAAGATAATAAATCAAATAATCTTCATGTTTTTATGATGGAATAATGAATTAAAAAATATCAATAATTAAGACAAAACATTGTTATATTGAGACAAAAACAGACTTAATATAACAATGTTTTTTTGCTTTTTGTACAATTGTGTGATATAATTAACAAAAATAAACGTGAATGAAAGAATATTGGAGAGGCTTATGGAACACACGGGAGATATTGAACATAAAAAAACTACAGCTTCTAAGATTGAAAAAGATGAACTTTACTTATATTCATTAAAAAAGATGGCGGATAACAATATTAACAGTAATGAGTCGCCATTAACAGGGTTGTATGGAATTAAGGCATTCTTTTATCAGTCTAATGAATTGATGAAGAGCAATCCGGATAAGAAATTCGCTGTTATAAGGATGGATATATATCGTTTCAAGACGGTTAATGAGTTTTGCGGAAGGCAGGAAGGAGATAAGCTGTTAAAATATATATCCAATCTGTTTGCGCAATATATTGGTGAATATGCGGTTGCAGGACATTTCAGGGCTGATATATTTACATTATGTACAGCGTTTGATAAAAAAGAGCAGCT
>JBNMGS010000113.1:0-6464 GCA_050872365.1 Lachnospira sp. | reverse complement strand
TGTATGCACACTTGCTTTTCTCATATATGATGTCGTCCGTTCGTTAAGAATGTGTGCTAAACAACAATTAGTTCTTCTCTACCGCAAGCACAACCTTCTCACCATTGATATCCCAATCCTTAGTGAAGCCAGCTGTCTTACCTATTTCAATAGCATTTGCAAGAACAACGCTCTTAATCTGTTCTGCATTCTTAACCATAAGGTCTGCTAACTTGTCATTACCGTCTACATATACAGTAATCTTGTCCATAACCTCAAAGCCTGCGTCTTTACGCATAGTCTGAATCTTACTTACGATTTCTCTTACGAAGCCTTCCTCGATAAGCTCTGGTGTAAGGTTAGTATCCATAACAACTGTGATGCCCTTGTCAGAGCTTGCTACAAAGCCTTCCTTCTGAGTCATTTCAATAAGAACATCATCCTTTTCAAGAACAATATCTTCACCGTCAGCATTGATTGTAAATGAACCCTTAGTGTTAAGCTCATCCATAGTTGCATTACCATCAAGTGTAGAAAGTGCTGTTCTGATAGCATTAAGATGCTTGCCATACTTTGGTCCAAGTGTCTTTAACTGTGGCTTGAATGAGTATGAAGTAAATGCTCTTACATCATCTGTATATTCAACTTCCTTAACATTAAGCTCATCAGCAATAATAGATGTAAAGTAGTCATTTAACTTCCAGTCGGCCTTGATATACATCTTTCCGATAGGCTGTCTGTTCTTAATGTTAGTTGCGTTACGGCATGCTCTTCCGATAACAACTGCATTTAATACATCTTCCATGTTATCTTCAAGTTCCTTGTCAATCCATTCTTCCTTAACTTCTGGGAAATCGCAGAGGTGGATACTTATAGGAGCTGTCTTATCTATACTGCATACAAGGTTTCTATAGATACTTTCTGTCATGAAAGGAATCATAGGTGCTGCTGCCTTGCAAAGTGTTACAAGTGTTGTATAAAGAGTCATATAAGCATTAATCTTGTCCTGCTCCATACCCTTAGCCCAGAATCTTTCACGGCATCTTCTTACATACCAGTTAGAAAGTTCGTCTACAAAGTCCTCAAGTGCTCTTGCTGTTTCTGTAATCTTGTAGTTGGCAAGATTGTTATCAACTGTCTTAACAAGAGTATTAAGCTTAGAAAGAATCCACTTATCCATAACTGGAAGCTTATCATACTCAAGTGTGTACTTAGTAGCATCAAAGTTATCAATGTTAGCATAAAGTACAAAGAATGCGTATGTATTCCAGATAGTTCCCATGAACTTTCTCTGACCTTCTGTAACGGCCTTGTCATGGAATCTATTAGGAAGCCATGGTGCTGAATTCTCATAGAAGTACCAGCGGATAGCATCTGCTCCGTGCTTCTTTAATGCATCAAATGGATCTACCGCATTTCCCTTTGACTTACTCATCTTCTGTCCGTCTGCATCCTGGACATGTCCAAGTACGATAACATTTTCATAAGGTGCTTTATTGAAAAGAAGTGTTGATATAGCAAGAAGTGAGTAGAACCATCCTCTTGTCTGGTCAACTGCTTCTGATATGAACTTAGCAGGGAACTGCTGTTCAAACACTTCCTTATTCTCAAATGGATAATGATGCTGTGCAAATGGCATTGAACCTGAGTCGAACCAGCAGTCGATAACTTCTGGAACTCTCTTCATCTTACCCTTACACTTAGGACAAGTGCATGTAACCGCATCAATATATGGTCTGTGAAGCTCGATATCGTCCGGACAGTTATCAGAGTGTTCCTTTAACTCTGCCTTGCTTCCGATAGATAACATTTCTCCACAATCCTCACATACCCAGATATTAAGAGGAGTACCCCAGTATCTGTTACGTGAAATTCCCCAGTCCTGAACATTTTCAAGCCATGCGCCGAAACGTCCTGTACCAATAGTTTCTGGAATCCAGTTGATTGTCTTGTTGTTAGCTATTAAGTTAGCCTTAACTTCTGGATCACTCATCTTTATAAACCATGATTCTCTTGCATAGTAGATAAGTGGAGTATCGCATCTCCAGCAGAATGGATAATCATGCTCGAACTTAGGAGCATCGAATAACTTACCTTCCTTGTCAAGATCCTTAAGCACTTCTGGATCTGCCTTCTTAACAAAAAGTCCTGCATATGGTGTTTCCTTTGTAAGATCACCCTTTTCATCAACAAACTGTACAAATGGAAGGTCATACTTACGTCCAACCTTGGCATCATCTTCACCAAATGCTGGTGCAATATGAACGATACCTGTACCATCTGACATCGTTACATAATCGTCACATGTTACGAAATGTCCCTTCTTGTGCTGCTTAGCTGCAACATCTGCTGCGCACTGGTACAATGGTTCATATTCTTTGTATTCAAGGTCTTTACCCTTGTAAGTTTCTAATACTTCGTAGTCAACGCCTGCACCGCTTCCTGCTTCCTTACCTTCTTCTACAGCCTTTCCGTCTACTGTCTGTCCAGCCTTAACTGCAAGACCACCAAGCACCTTGTCAAGAAGTGCTTCTGCCATATAGTAAGTATATCCATCTGCTGCCTTAACCTTAACATAAGTTTCCTCTGGGTTAACGCAGAGAGCTACGTTAGATGGAAGTGTCCAAGGTGTTGTTGTCCATGCAAGGAAATATGCATCTTCGCCTACACACTTGAAACGTACTACTGCTGAACGCTCTTTAACAGCCTTGTAGCCCTGTGCTACTTCGTGTGATGAAAGAGGTGTTCCGCAACGTGGACAATAAGGAACAATCTTGAAGCCCTTGTATAAAAGTCCCTTATCCCATATCTGCTTTAAAGCCCACCATTCAGACTCAATAAAGTTATCATCATATGTGATGTATGGGTTATCCATATCAGCCCAGAAACCAACAGTAGATGAGAAATCCTCCCACATACCCTTGTATTTCCATACGCTTTCCTTACATTTCTTAATGAAAGGTTCAAGACCATACTCTTCAATCTGTTCCTTGCCATCAAGTCCTAATTCTTTCTCAAGCTCAAGCTCAACTGGAAGTCCGTGTGTATCCCATCCGGCCTTACGTGGAACCATATAGCCCTTCATTGTTCTATATCTTGGAATCATATCCTTTATAACTCTTGTAAGAACATGTCCGATATGTGGCTTACCATTAGCTGTTGGAGGTCCATCATAAAATGTATATACCTCCCCCTTCTTACGGTTATCAATACTCTTCTGGAATATATCATTATCCTTCCAGAACTTTTCAACCTGTTTTTCTCTGTCTACGAAATTCATATCTGATGAAACTTTCTCGTATACCATTGTATTACTCCTTTCAAATCATTTACTTAATCGTAACGATGTTAGATTGCTTTATTGGCACTTGTAACGTATTGATTAATCCGCTAAGCCTCTGTGATGTGCATTAATAAATGAATAATGCAGCTTTAGCTTTAAATATCGTTACACGCACAAGAAAGCCCCTGCCGTAATACGACAGGGGCTGAATTAACATAACCTATATCAATTACGACATACCATCATATGCGTCCCTTGTAACGGTGGGATTACCGTCCTTACTTACTTTCTTAATATAAGTTCAATATTGCTTTTCCAATACTTCTATATCTAAGAGTTCTGCAAGGATGCTTGGAAGTGATGTTCAACTATGACCTACTCACACCGGCTTTCACCCTCCCGGCTCGCTAAAGCTTTCTTTCATAATCTACTGTCTTCGTCATCGCAGATAATGTGATTGTATATAATTGACCTGCAAATGTCAATAATTTAGCTGTATTATTTTCCACACTTTTCTATAATGCAGCTATGTTTCTTCGTTTTCTTATCATAATTAATCCCGACAAGCATTATATTGCCTGTATATTTCTTAACTACATCGGGATAATTCTTCTCTTTTATCTGATTAATGGCTGTAATCGCATCTTTATTCCACTTTAACTCAATAATAAGTGCTGGATAACTTGCCATATATTCAGGCTTTGGCAATAATACTATATCTGCAAAGCCCCTGCCTGTCGGCATTTCTCTTACCGGCTTGAAATAATACTGCATAGCACTTAAGTACGCCAGCGATAATACACAACTTAATGAATTCTCATTATTGTACTGGATAGCCGATATATATTCTGTATGAACATTTTCAATATAATCTGCTACTGTATCCGCATCACCATCAAGAGTTGCGTCTATTATTTCCTGCGACTGCTTCTGAAATGTAATCAACTCATTCCACTCCGTTTTTCTTGTCGCAAGAATGAATTCCTGGCGGATTTCCTCATTTGGAATATAGGCCATCTCATATTTACTGTCATATGCCAGATATCCTGGATGAATAAGCAATGTCAACACATCGTCCTTTCCTGCAAAGCTCACCATATCATTTTGGAATGAATTAACATCAACATTTATTGAAGCACCTGCTATCATCTCTATTATTGCTGTTTTAAGACCATCGAAATTCATATTAATCAATGGAATAATCGCCTCATATGTTCCCGTTTCCGACCAGTAACTCCTGTACTCTCCCCACAGCATAACATTAACTACTGCCTTAGGATTATATATATGGCAGTTTCCAAGCTTATAGCCGTCATACCAGCTTTTTACCTTATCATAATCCCTTCCAAATCCTTCACACAAACCTTTTACTTCATCCTCTGTAAAGCCTGTATATTTATCCAGAGCCTTTGCACTTATCATCGTGTATTCATCAAAATTATTAAGTGCCGACTGTGTTTTTATTCTCTTTATTGGAAGAATTCCCGTAAGATATGCCAGTTGTATAAACTTTGCAGGCTCACTTCCCTTAAACATACCTCTTAAGAAATTAATGTATTCCTCCTGAACAGCATTATTAGCCGCTTCATCACGGATAAGCACATCCCACTCATCTATTATTACAATGAATTTAATCCCCATATTCTTATTGATAAGTGACATAGCCCCGTATGCTGTCCTTGTAGAATTAAGGTCAGCCTCAGGATAACTTTCCTTTAACTCATCTATAATCTGCTCATTAATATAAGATACTGTCTTATCCGGTGAACCAGCATCCATCATACACCACTGTACATCAAAATGTATTACATCATATTTATTAAGATTGTCCTTATATGACGGACTCTTACTTATCTCCAGCCTGTCAAAAAGTTCTTCTGAATTACAGCCTTTGCTATAATACGCAACAAGCATATCTGCTGTAACAGACTTTCCAAATCTTCTTGGGCGGCTATTACATATAAATGCCTGATTAGTGTTAAGCACTCTGTTGGTATATTCTATAAGTCCAGACTTATCTACATATATTTCAGAATTAAGTGACATCTGAAATGCACTATTATCTGTATTAACAAATCTCCCCATATCTGATTATCCCCTTTCGACCTAATTTCCTTAAACCGCTATATACTGGTAAACACTATATATCTCTTATCTTCTTTGCCGTGCATGTCCGAAAAAGCTATTGCTTTTCCGGACTGTCGGGCGTTCGCCCTATCAGACAAGAGAATAACAAAGTGCTCTGTTCAAGCACATTATACCATAAGCAAAAATCTAATCTCAACAATAAACTCATTTCCCTCTATTCTTGCACTTATATCCCCATCCATCCGCTTCACAAGCTCTTTGGCAATAGACAAGCCCAGCCCTGTTGACGTTCTGCCCCTTGCCACATCCGCCTTGTAAAACCGTTCAAATACGTGGCTTAAGTCAATATTCTTTGGATGTCTGGTGTAATTACTGATTTTAAGCATAACCTGATTATCATAACTGTCCAGCTCAATACTTATATTCTTTTCCCCGTGGTCAAGTCCATTTTTTATTACATTCTGGATAACACGCCTAAGTCCCTGCTTATTGCCCGATATATACAGCATCTGCTCAGTAATTCTGATATCCGGCTGAATATCAAGCTTTACCCATTCGTCATAATAAGAAAATACCGTTTCCTTAAGAATTCTGTTAATACAGCAGGGCGCAAGCTCCAGATTATATGACTCATTTTTCAGCTTTGTAAATGTAAAAAGCTCCTCAAGCATTTCATTAAGGCTGTGAATTCTTTCACTGATTATATTCAGATACCGCTTTTCATCATCCCTGTTATCGCACTCTTCTATAAGCTGGAAATACCCGTCCAGCGAGGTAAGCGGTGTCCTTATATCGTGCGAAAGATTAGTGTAAGTTTCCACTATCAGCTCCTCTTTCTTCTTGTAATCACGCTTTTCCTTTTTTCGCATGTCAAGAAGCTCATTTAACTTGTCCGCAAGCTGCCCTATTCCACCAATATCCATTTCACGCTGGATAAGCATATTGCTGTCGTGCTCCATAAGAAACGACAACTGGCGGCAGATGTCTTTAATCTGCCGCTGGTATCGCCACATAATAAATGCCTGTATAATAATTATTACCGCTAATATCCCAATAATAATCTTCATCCGTTAAATATCCCTTTTCTGAAAAATGTAACTGCTTAATGTCAGCA
>JBNMGS010000112.1:0-6487 GCA_050872365.1 Lachnospira sp. | reverse complement strand
TGATGAGAGCATTGTTCTCTGGTGTATCAGGTATTAGGGCACATCAGACAAGAATGGATGTTATAGGTAATAATATAGCAAATGTTAATACAGTAGCATATAAGTCACAGTCAATGACTTTCAGTGAAGTGTTTTATCAGACTACACAGACAGCTACAGGACCTAGTGCTACTACTGGAAAAGGTGGTACTAACGCAATGCAGATAGGTCTTGGTTCATCAGTCGGTTCTATTTCAACAGCTATGACAACAGAAGGAGCTACAGAAAGAACTGATAATGCAACAGACCTTGCAATCACAGGAAGTAATGCATTCTTTATAGTAAGCAATGCAGGAACTACTTATTTTACAAGAGCTGGTAATTTTACCAGAGATGAATCAGGTGCACTTGTTACGCAGTCAGGTGCTAACGTAATGGGCTGGCAGATTGATCCAACAACAGGAGAAATAGTTAAAGACAGGGTTTCAAAGCTTTATCTTGAAAGTCCGGAGTTTAAGTATACTTTACCAGAGAGAACAACAGGTCTTACATTGACAGGTAATATAGACTCTTCTTCAACAGAAAATGTTACAACAACACTTAATTTTTATGACAGCCTTGGTAGTTCATATCAGGCAACGATAGTGTTACAAAGACAGGGACAGACAGGCAATGATGTTACATATTCAATAGTTGGTTCATCTATAACAAAGGATGGAGCTGCAACGGATTTAACAATATCTACAGATAATTCGCTTGTATTTAATTCTGTAACTGGTCTTTCTAATGAAGCAAATGCTAATATAACATTTACAATAGGAAGTGATACAGCTAATGATCCACAGCTTGATTCTATAGGTTCGGTAGGAGATCATACTCTTACAGTTGATATGTCTGGAATTAAGATGATTAAGGATAAGAACTCTATCAAACAGACAGATGGTATTCTTGATCCGGTATCCGGAGCATATGTAGGCGGTGGTAAAGCTGTTGGTTCTATGACTTCTGTTGGAATAGATACATCAGGACGTATAGTTGCAAGTTATAGTAATGGCGATACGCAGGTTATAGGACAGATTGCTGTAACTGAATTCACTAACCCGGCTGGTCTTGAAAAGGTTGGAGATAATCTGTATTCAGCAACACTTAACTCTGGTGATTTTGACGGAATAGGAAAAGAAATTTCAGCAACAAGTGGTAAAATACAGTCAGGTGTGCTTGAAATGTCTAATGTAGATCTTGCTTCTGAATTCACAAGCATGATTACAACACAGAGAGGTTATCAGGCAAACTCAAGAATCATAACTGTATCAGATACATTACTTGAAGAACTTATTAATCTTAAGAGATAATTAATAGTAAAAACGGTTCGTAATTGCATTATATGAAGTGAAACGTTATAAGCATAGTTACTGTTTACTGTAACGTTTCACTTTTTATAGTTATTGATTGTAAATCATATGTAAGCATATGGTTTATGTTAAAGGTTTTAAAGCTGTATATTATATAGCATTAAATATAACGATAACATTTAATTAGAAAAATATGCAGAAAATGGCAGTATTTTGTTGCAGTATTTTGCCATTGGTGTTTTAATATAAATAGTTTTTAAGGGGGTATTGTATTATATATGAATAGGTATGCCCCACAACGAAAGAATGGATGGTGTATTAGATGGATATAGCTACACTTATTGGTACTATTGTTGGATTTGTAATGGTAATATTTGGAATTGTGTGGGGAAAAGGAGCTTCCGTTCTTCAGAATTTCATTGATGTTCCTTCAATTATTATTACAATTGGTGGTTCATTGTCAGGAATTATGGCATCTTATACTCTTAAAGATTTCCTTGGTAACTTTAAAGGAATTGGTCTTGCGTTTAAAGATCCAAAGTACGATCATGGTGCAACCATAGCTAAGATAATTGAATTATCTAATGTGGCAAGAAAAGAAGGTCTTCTTGCACTTGAAGAAGTTGCACAGAATCTGGATGATGAATTTATGAAAAAAGGTATTCTTCTTATAGTGGATGGTACAGAGCCGGAACTTGTAAGAGGCATTCTTGAAACAGAACTTATAAATATGGATGAGCGACATAGAGGCGTTGCAGGATTCTTCGAGTCATGGGCAGCACTTGGTCCTGCATGGGGTATGATTGGTACACTTATCGGTCTTGTTAATATGTTAAAGGATCTTCAGGATTCTTCAACAATTGGTCCTAATATGGCAACAGCATTGCTTACAACACTTTATGGTTCACTTATAGCTAACTGGTTCTGTACGCCTATAGCCAATAAATTAAAGGCGCAGAATGCAGTTGAATATCAGCTAAAGGAAATAGTTATTGAGGGTCTTCTTTCAATACAGGCAGGTGAAAACCCAAGAGTTATTGAAGAAAAACTTAAGTCATTCCTTTCACCTGCATCAAGAACAGCTATTGGAGCAGAAGAAGGTGGAGGTGAGGCTTAATGGCTAAGAAAAAACCTCAGGAGCAGCCAGCAGGTTCTCCAGCCTGGATGAGTACGTTCAGTGATTTGATGAATCTTTTGCTATGTTTCTTTGTTTTGCTTTTCTCAATGTCAACTGTAGATGCAGAGAAGTTTGAGAAAGTTGCAGCATCGCTTAACGCGAGTTTTAGTATTTTTTCGGCAGGCGGTTCAGCACTGACTGATGAAGGCATACTTGTAGGAAGTGGAGCAACCCAGCTTAATGACCTTAGTAATTATTACAACAATATGGGACTTAACACAGATGGAGAATTCACAGAAGAGGTTAAGAGTGCCCAGGAACAGGTTGAAAAAGAAGGATTAAAAGAGTCTGAGAATATGGCAGAACAGATTGAAAATAACCTTAAGTCGGCTAATGTCGAATCACAGGTTGAGATAACTGCTACAAGCAAGTATGTTATGCTTAATATGAATGGTGGAATCCTGTTTGATTCTGGTAGTGCGGAACTTACAGCAGATGCAGTTAAATTGTTAAGTAATGTTGCTGATGCCATATATCCATATAATGATAACTATATCACTATAGAAGGACATACTGACAGTAATCCTATCAATACAGCAAAGTATCCTGATAACATGATGCTTTCAGTACATAGAGCACACAGCGTATATAATTATCTTGTGAATACCAAGAATTTTGATGCTAAAACGATGACATCCTCAGGAAGAGGAGAAAATGTTCCTGTTGCTGATAATTCAACAGCAGAGGGAAGAGCACAGAATCGTAGGGTTGAGATAAGAATATATAATAATTTAAATAGCGATATTCAATAAAAGGAGAAAGCATATGAAAAAGAGTACGTTAAATGTGATAACATTAGCGCTTGTACTTATCAATCTTGCACTTACGGTTATCCTCACGTTTTCATTAGTATCAACTAATAATAAAACGAACAAGCTTATAAGCAAGGTTTCAGAAATAATAGATCTTGATGTTGCAGGTGTTGATACAACTGATAAAAGTACATCTAGTAACGCAGGAATAGATGATGTGTCTTATGTTGACGTAACTAATAATGGTTCTAATGATATAATGATATCATACACAGATGGTGGAAGAACTCATTATGCCGTTATGAATGTTTCTCTTGGTCTTAATACAAAGGCAAAGGATTACTCAGCAAAAAGCACAACAATTAATAATGGTATGAAAGTTATAGTAAATACAGTCCAGACAGAGGCTATGAAATATACATATAGTACAGTAGCATCAAGCAAAGCAACTATAGAGGCTGATTTGTTATCACAGTTACAGGATACATTCCAGACACAGTGTATAACATCTGTAATCGTATCTATTGTGGTACAGTAAAAGTTACGAAGGATTGTTTAATAATTATAAAATATAAGGAGGTGAGGAAGACATGCCAGATGTCTTATCGCAAGACGAGATAGATAATCTTTTAAAGGCTCTTAGTTCTGGTGAATTAGATGTTGATGATATGAAGGATGCGGAAGAAAAACAGGTAAAAAATTATGATTTTGCCAGACCTTCTAAGTTCTCTAAAGAACATTTAAGAACACTCGAGATTATCTTCGAACATTTTGGAAGACTTCTAGCAACTAATCTTCCAGCCTATTTAAGAAAAACAGTTAGTGTTGATGTAGTGAATTCAGAAGTAGTAATATATTCAGAATTTTCTAATGCTTTGTCCAATCCAGTGTTACTTGGAGTGGTAAGCATGAAGCCTCTTGCTGGCAATATGGTTATGGAGATGGCGTCAAATCTTGGATTTGCTATAGTTGACAGATTACTTGGAGGGGCTGGTGCAGCTCTTGACAAGGAAAGAGATTTTTCAGAAATAGAGCTAACTATAATAGAGAGAATTTTTTCAATATGTGTTAATCTTTTAAAGGAGCCGTGGGAAAATGTTATAAAAGTAACACCAAGACTTGAACGTATTGAGACTAATTCACAGTTTGCGCAGATTATATCACCAACGGAAACAATAGCAATTATAACCATAAACCTTAAGATAGGTGATGTGGAAGGACTTGTAAACGTATGTCTTCCATTTACTTTATTAGAGCCTGTCATGGATAAGCTTAATACCAAGTTCTGGTTTGCTAATATGCAGGAAAAAGATCCTACAATGTATGGTGACGTTATAGAGAATATTATAAGTAAGACAAAAGTACCTATAAAGGCTGTACTGGGAGAGTCAAAAGTTAATGTTTCAGATTTTGTTAATCTTCAGGTAGGCGATATAATTAAAATTGATAAAAAAGTTGATCAGGAACTGGATGTATATGTTGGTAACATCAAGAAATTTAATGCATTGCCTGGTTACTTTGAAGATAAATATGCAGTCAGAATAACAGACGTAATTAGAGAGGAGAGTGAGTAACAGATGGATGGCATGTTATCACAGGATGAGATAAACGCATTATTAAATGGAATGAATAATGATGACAGCAACAAAGATAACAATGATAATGCGGATACGGCAACGGTTGATAATGACAACAATAATACAGCCGGTGATAATAATTCTAACAGCGATATTTCTGGTGGCGAAGAAATTCTTTCTGATTACGAAAAGGATGCAGTTGGTGAAATATCCAACATTAGTATGGGAACAGCAGCGACTACTCTTAGTTCACTGCTCAATCAGAAAGTAAATATAACAACACCAAGAGTAGAAGTTGCAGATTGGGAACAGCTTTCAAGAAAATATGACAGACCTTGTGTTATGTTACAGATTAGATATAAAGAGGGTCTTGATGGCAATAATGTACTTATATTAAAAGAAAAAGACGTTAAGATTATTACAGATCTTATGATGGGTGGCCCAGGTAATGCTGATGATGCTGAAGAACTTACAGATCTTCATCTCAGTGCGATAGGTGAGGCTATGAATCAGATGATGGGTTCAGCGGCAACATCTCTTTCATCTATGTTTAACAGAAAAATAGATATAAGCCCACCAATAGCTAATATAGTTGAAACATATAATGAAATGGATGAGTCACTTCCTCCATTCCTTGCAGAGCCATTCGTTATGGTTGCTTTCAAGATGCAGATTGGTGATCTCATAGATAGTGAGATAATGCAGTTATATCCAATAGATTTTGCAAGAGAACTGTTACATATGTTTTCACTTGATCCAACAATGGGTGGACAGATGAATACAGACAGTGCCAAAGATGATAGTGCGGCAGAAAGTGCTCAGCCACAGAATACATCTTCCCAGGCAGCACAACAGCCACAACAGCAGATGCAGCAGCCGGTTAATGATATGTCAGCACAGCAGCCATATATGCAGAATATGGGAATGCAACAGCAGGGTATGTCAATGCAGCAGGGAATGCCACAACAGGGCATGGGAATGCCTTATGGATATGGAATGCCTCAGCAAGGATATGGAATGCCTTATGGTTACGGAATGCCACAACAGCAGCCAGCTCAGGATGTTAATGTAGCACCAGCAGCATTCCAACCATTTGCAGCAGATGTAAATCCGCTTACTCAAAAAGAGAATATTGATTTGATTATGGATGTACCTCTTCAGGTAACAGTTGAACTTGGAAGAGTTTCCAAATCAATTAAAGATATTCTTGAATTTGCACCAGGAACAATCGTAGAACTTAATAAGATAGCAGGTGAAGCTGTTGATGTACTTGTTAATGGCAAGTATGTTGCAAAGGGCGAAGTGGTTGTTATTGAAGAAAATTTTGGTGTAAGAATAACAGAAATAATAAAATAGTATATTAATTTATCATTTTTTTATAAATATATATATGAAAATTACATTTTATGATGTATAATAATTAAGATTTAAAATTAGTGAATAATTTATATTTATAATTAGTTAAGATAGGGGAATCAATCATATGGCTAAGAATATTTTAATTTGTGATGATGCAGCATTTATGAGAATGATGATTAAGGATATCCTCACAAAGAATGGTTACAATATCGCAGGTGAAGCAGAGAACGGTGCTAAAGCCGTAGAAAAGTATAATGAGTTAAAACCAGACTTAGTGCTTATGGATATTAC
>JBNMGS010000111.1:0-6501 GCA_050872365.1 Lachnospira sp. | reverse complement strand
TAAAAAAGTCTTTTTCTGCAGGCAGAAACAACTTTTTATACTTTTGAGACTTACATCATAATATACTGTTCCAATATTCTATAGCTTATCTATAAAATTCTTTATTCTCCTTAGACCTTCTTTAAGATTCTCAAGTGAATAAGCATAAGATATTCTGACAAATCCCTCTCCACTTTCACCAAAAGCTGATCCTGGAACCACTGCCAACTTCTGGTCTTCAAGAAGTCTGTTTGCAAACTCTTCAGATGTCATGCCGAATTTCTTAATAGATGGAAAGATGTAAAATGCACCAAATGGTTCAAAACAATCTAATCCCATCTGTCTTAATTCATGAACAAGGTATCTTCTTCTCTGGTCATATGCTGTAACCATCTTTTCAACTTCCACATCACAGTTCTTAAGCGCCTCTACCGCAGCAAACTGACTGTTTGTAGGTGCACACATAATAGCATACTGATGAAGCTTTATCATCTGTTTTATAATATAATCAGGGCCACAGGCATATCCCAGTCTCCATCCTGTCATAGCAAATGCCTTGGAAAAACCATTAATTAAAATAGTTCTTTCTTTCATGCCTGGAAGGCTTGCTATTGAACAATGCTTATTATCTCCGTATGTAAGCTCTGCGTATATCTCATCTGAAATAACATACAGATCCTTCTCTATAATAACCGGCACAAGCTCCATGAGTTCTTCCCTGGTCATAATAGCACCCGTAGGATTATTCGGAAATGGCATTATAAGTATCTTAGTTTTATCTGTAATATGTTCAAGAAGCTCTTCCTTAGTAAGTTTAAACTGATTCTCTTCCTTCAGGTTAATAAATACAGGTACAGCATCTGCCATAACTGCACAAGGAAGATATGAAACATAGCTTGGCTGGGGTATAATAACCTCATCACCAGGATCTATCATACATCTTAAAGCTACATCAATAGCCTCACTTCCACCAATCGTAACAAGTGTTTCTTTCATAGGATTGTACTCTACATTATATTTTCTTGCTACATAATTGCATATTTCTTCTCTTAATTCCTTAAGTCCGGCATTCGATGTATAGAATGTTCTTCCTTTTTCAAGGGCATATATACCCTCTTCCCTTACATTCCATGGCGTATCAAAATCAGGTTCTCCGACACCGAGTGAAATAGCATCCGGAATCTCACTTACAACATCAAAAAATTTTCTGATACCCGATGGCTGAATATCGATTATCTTTTTAGATAAAGCATTTCTCATGGTGTCACCAGCATCCTTTCGTCCTTATATTCTTCGTCTAATACAGTTCCATAGTCTTTATACTTCTTAAGTACAAAATGTGTTGAAGTACTTAAGACAGAATCAAGTGGTGCAAGCTTTGCTGCCACAAACTGGGCAACTGACTTCATAGTCTTACCTTCAATTATAACTGTAAAATCAAAACCTCCAGACATAAGATATACTGATGTTACCTCATCATACTTGTATATAGTTTCAGCTATACTGTCAAAACCAAGTCCTCTCTGTGGTGTTACCTTGACTTCTATAAGTGCTGTAACCTTCTCTTCACCTGTTTTATCCCAATTGATAAGGGTATTGTAACCACATATAATATGTTCCTTTTCCATGTCTGCAATCTCATTCGCGACTTCATATTCCGCGACTCCAAGCATAACCGCCATATCGTGAATGTCTATTCTTGCATTATTTTCTAACAAGTTAAGGATTTTTTCTCTCATATCATTATACCCTTTCAATTAATTATAGTTTCGCCGCCATATATATATTGTATATTTCAATATGGCTTATATTAACTTTCACTGCGATATAATTCGTCCTGCTTAGGAAGGTCAAGGAATCTGTCTTCTTCCCTGTTATGAAGTATACGCTTACTTCCCTTTGTAACCCTTCCTATAACATGTGCCTCTATATTACAGCTGTTAAGTATATTAATAATATCACAATCACTGTCTGATGTCATTAGCAAACACCCCATTGATTCAAGCTCGTATGGATTAATATTCAGAAGCTCGCATATTTCTATTATTTCCTGTTTAACCGGTATGCTTCTTATATCAACATCAAGTCCTGTATGACCATACTCGCACATATCCCATAACGCAGCAAATATGCCACCTTCTGATACATCATGCATATAACAGTTTATATTATTTTTTCTTAGTATATTAGCTATATTGCCTATATACAATTCTTCTTCACAGCCATAAGCCTTAGAGATATAATCTTCGCTATACATAGCATGCACCTTATCCGTATTCTTGTCTATAAGCTGTCTTATGCCGCTCATTCCAATATAACCTGTCATTATAATACTCTCACCTGATTCCGGCTGCATATGTTCGTATTTCTTTATTCCTGTTGCTGTAACTGTAACTACCGGTGATAATACATCTTTACTTACAGTTGTATGCCCCCCTGTTATAGACACCCCTGTTATTGCCGCCTGTCTGGTAAGCTCCGATATTGTCTCTCTTAAACGTATTTCCCTTGACTTTTCGTCCATGATTATACAATCACTAACGCCAACCGGAATTCCTCCAGCAGCATATATATTATTAACTGCCTTTATAAGTGGCATATAACCACATGCCGTTGATGTAAGCAATGATAATTGTCCACATTCTCCTATATCAATTTTTTCATGTTTTATAACACTCTTACAACCATCTGGATAATCACCATTATCATCTGTTTCGTTATTATATAAAACAGGCGCCTGCTGTATCAGCACTTCACCGGCATCCTGACCTATATCCAGTCTTTTTACAAGCTTGCCACGCACTATATTAACGGGCTTCAATACTGATCTTGACAGAATTGTATCTGATACCTTTCCTGTCCTCATATTATTCTATCCTCATTTCTGCACACATTTTTGCGCATAACGTGTTTGTGTCAGGTGCGCGCAGACACAAATCCCGCGTGTAAAAATTATTTTATTAATTTCCACACTGTTGTCTACATTTATTTTTTACTTGCACATATTTTTAATTACAACTATACTATGATTAAAATATCATATAAGCTTGTATTAAACAATATTAAATAAACGCTGATACTGCCATTGGAAGCACCATTGCCAATACAAGTATAACTATTATAACAGCTGCAAATACTCTTTTAGTTTTGTTTTTTTTCAAGTTAATCATGATAACCTCATTTCCGCATACATCAAGGAGATTAATATGCATTTTATATTGCCTTATTTTATAATAATATTAGTAGTAATTCAACTTTATCTTAGAAAAAGTGATAAATCACAGGAAAATGCCTTAAAAAAATTCTGGGATAAAGAACAAAAAGCCAATGCAACAAGGAAAAAGGATATCAGCAACCTGCACTACATAAAATGGGATGACTCACTTCCAACTACAGAAAGCAGTTCCTCCCTTTTAGATATTGTAGACAACAATACAGATGCCAATAATGCCTATAATATTATCATGTCGCTTAAAGACAAGCTGATGATTAATCTGACTGAATATTCCAATACAGAACTCAAGCTGCAATATGGAGTTGCGAATCTGGAGTCTCTTACAGAATATGAAGATAATTACACCCTGCTCATTAAAAATCTTTCCATACTTGGACACATTCTTAAAGAGCAGGATGATATAGCTGATGCTGTTTCATATCTTGAATATGGTGTACGTATTGGTTCTGATATACGTTCATGCTATGCAGATTTAAAAAATATCTATTCAAGCCAGAATAATCAAAAAAAGCTTGATGAACTTAAGCAATATGCAACACTAATCAAGTCATTAAACAAAGACCTGATTATAAATATGCTTAATGAATGAGCGCAAAGAAAAAGGAAGCGGCTGCGAAGCAGGACGAAATAGTGCGTTAGCGCGGGTTCGTGAGTGTAGGGGAGATAAAGAGTAAATTATGATATAATGCGCGCAAAAAAGGGAGCAGCTGTTTATGTCAGCTGTTCCCCTTTTTTCACTATTAAACACAACCTAATTACATAGAATATATCCACATATCCACTACTTACCATACTCAGATATAATCTTATCTATATTCCTTGATGCCATACTTTTTGTCATCTCTTCTATTGGAATATCGAGTTTTACATTGTGCTTTTCAACAAGTGCCATAAGATAATTTTTCTGTGCCGGCGTTATCGGGCTATCTTTTTTAACACTATATACAAGCTCAGAAGCTGCCTCAAAACCTGAATCCTCTGATTTTATTGAATATAACTTCCAATATATTGCACTTGCACTAAGCGCATCATCAAGCGCTCTGTGTGAATTACCCGGATTCACTCCAAGATATTCACATAAAAAGTCCAGTCTCTTATGCTCAAGTTCCGGAAGTATTCTTCTTGCCATCTTAAGCGTATCTATTCCCTTTACCTGAAATGTAATATTATTGTTGATTGCTGCCTTTTTTAAAAAACTGTAATCAAATATTACATTATGTCCAAGTATAGGATAATCACCTATATAATCAAGTATTTTATCAATCTCATCCTCTATACGTGGCATACCAGCAAGTTCTTCATTATGTATGCCTGTAAGTTCAACCACCCTGTCGCTTACCTGTATTCCTGGATTAATAAGCGTTGAATATGTATCTGCCACTTTGCCCTGCTCTATCCTTGCCATACCAACCTCTATAATCCTGTCATATGACGGATTAAGTCCTGTTGTTTCAAGATCAAGTGCTATGTAACTATCTATCATTCTTTTTCTTCTCTTTCAGATATTCTTCTCCAATAACATTTCCTATAATTCCAAGATAGTCTATATCAACCTCAGGCCATTTCTTAAGCTGCCGGTTTCTGTTAAATGAAATTACATAGAAATTCTTCCTGTTGTCATTAACAACCGTCCTGTCAACACATGCAACCACCTGAATCAACTGTTTTATTCCCATCTTTTCAAATGCCTCATACATGTGTGGAGCTTTTCTTTCGTACAGAATAATATTCTCTATCGTTTTTATTCCATCATCACGAAAATCCGGTATATAATTATCCTGCTTTAAAAATTCACCATTTTCCTCATATTCAGGTACATTACCAGCCATTACATATCTCTTATCATCATACATATCATACAGAAATATGCTGTCTATCTCGAATGCTGACATAATCATATCCAGACATTCTTTAGGACTGTTTAACTTACATATATATTGCTGTATAAAATCGTTAACTATACTCAGCTTTCTGTATTTATAAAATGCTTTTTTTGTAGTTTCTATAGCCGCATCACCCATAATGTATCTTCTATGAAGATCTGGATGATATATTATATACCTGTTTTTACCCTTTTCTTTTGCCAGATAAAGCATTTTGTCAGCTATAGAAAACAACATATCAAAATCTCTTGCATCATCAGGATATGAAGCTGCACCTATCGAACATGTAATTTTGTTAATATTTCTTGCATCATCATGATACATCCATGATATATTATTCTTTATGGTACGTAAAATACTTCTTATAGATTCATCATCCTCAAGATGCTCCATGACAATAAACATCTCATCTCCACCTATACGTCCACACAAGCCATTACGGCCAACAGTCTTTTTCAGTATTGCAGCAACATCACGTAACACCTCATCGCCAAACATATGGCCATATGTATCATTGATTGTCTTAAAATCATCTATATCTATAATAGCTATCGTTACTTTATGATTCACTCTCTTATCTATGAGTTTTCTTGCATAATTAGTAATAGCTTTTTTATTAAGCAGGTCTGTTCCGGCATCTCTTAATTCATCCTGTACCGATATATCTTCTATTGCATATTCCTTTCCATGCGCAACACTTATAGCCCCAACTATCATGTTACTGTCATCATCTTTACGGATTCTCTTTCCTTTAAATGTATACCAGCTCATAACTTCGTCGTAATCGGCAAGCTTCATCTTGATATCTCTTGTAAAATATGCTTCACCCGAAGCCATAGCCATACATAAGCCTTCAAAATCTTTTACGCTCTTACTATCTATATTATCATTGTCCAGCTTATCACTACTCCATATTCCCAGCTTTCCTTCATATAAAACTATTGTCTGGTTGCCATTACCCGGAAGTATTATCTTTAAGCTGTCATCACCTATATCATATGTAAATAGATAATCACCTATAACACTTAAGAATTCTGTCTGGATTTCTGATACCCTTCTGAACTCTTCATTCTGTCTTTTTAATGTATATATATCTGTTATCTCAAGATTATAATACTTTATTGTTCCACTATCCTGATATGGCTTGATAAGTACACGCATCCATCTGTAATCGCCATCGCGGCTTCTAAGTCTTATGGATACATATATCTGTTCACCCTCATCAGCTTCTTTAATCGCTGTTTCGAACTTGACAACATCTGGTTGATAAATAGCCTGTGTAAATATAAGATTGGATGTTTCACCAAGGAACATAAAAAGGTTTTCATCTGCCTTTACAATGTTCATATATTCACTAACTATAATGCTGGCGTTAACACTATAATCTTTAGAAATCTTATCCAT
>JBNMGS010000110.1:0-6507 GCA_050872365.1 Lachnospira sp. | reverse complement strand
TTAAGTTTTTGCATACGTATAATACTGATAAAAATAATTTTTAAAGTGTCAAGTAAAAGTACTTGACACTTTTTTGATACCATGATATTATACTCAAGGCTTGAGAATATTTATGAACTGGAAAGTTAAGGTGAATTGTGGAACGTATTGTAGAACAGACATTGTTATATGATTTTTATGGAGAACTGCTTAATGAACACCAAAGAGGTGTTTATGAGGATGCTGTGTTCAACGATTTATCCTTAAGTGAAATAGCAGATGAGTATGGAATATCAAGACAGGGTGTTCATGATCTTATAAAAAGAGTATCGAATACGCTTGAAGGGTATGAGTCAAAGCTACATCTTGTCGAAAAGTTTATGGATACAAAGGCTAAGATTACAAGGATAGATGAACTTGTTGATGCTTATATCAAAGATGAAGATATGAGCTATATTCACGAGATTAAGAAACTATCTAAAGAGATTATCGAAGATTATTAATCATACATTGGAGGTCATATATGGCATTTGACAGTCTTTCAGATAAACTTCAGAATATATTTAAGAATCTTCGAGGTAAAGGTCGTCTTTCTGAAGCTGATGTCAAGGCAGCACTTAAGGAAGTCAAGATGGCATTGCTTGAGGCTGACGTTAACTTTAAAGTAGTTAAGAACTTTATTAAGTCAGTAGAGGAGCGTGCTATTGGACAGGATGTTATGTCAAGTCTTACACCTGGCCAGATGGTTATCAAGATTGTTAACGAAGAAATGATATCTCTTATGGGTTCTGAAACTACAGAGATTAAGTTAAAGTCTGGTAACGAGATAACTGTCATTATGATGGCTGGTCTTCAGGGTGCTGGTAAGACAACGACAACAGCAAAGCTTGCAGGAAAGTTTAAGGAAAAAGGTAAGAAGCCTTTACTTGTTGCATGTGATGTGTACAGACCGGCTGCTATAGAGCAGTTAACTATCAATGGTAATAAGCAGGGAGTTGAAGTGTTCTCTATGGGAACAGGACATAATCCCGTTGATATTGCAAAGGCATCTATAAAGCATGCAAAAGATAATAATTTTAATATTGTTATTCTTGATACTGCTGGTCGTCTTCATGTTGATGAGAATATGATGGAAGAACTTATCAATATAAAGAATGAAGTCCAGGTTGACCAGACAATACTTGTAGTTGACTCTATGACAGGTCAGGATGCAGTCAATGTTGCTGCTTCATTTAACGAAAAGGTAGGAATTGATGGAGTTATTCTTACTAAGTTAGATGGTGATACAAGAGGTGGTGCAGCGCTTTCTATCAAGGCTGTTACCGGAAAGCCAATACTTTATGTAGGTATGGGTGAGAAGTTATCAGATCTTGAACAGTTTTATCCGGACCGTATGGCATCAAGAATCCTTGGAATGGGTGATGTACTTACCCTTATTGAGAAAGCAGAAGCTCAGATTGATGCTGACAAAGCTAAGGAGATGGAAGCCAAGCTTAAGAAAGCCGAGTTTGACTTTGATGATTTCCTTGAGTATATGGGGCAGATAAAAAATATGGGTGGTATCGGTTCTATTATGAGTATGCTTCCTGGCATGGGTCTTGGCGGCAATATGAAGAATATCCAGATGCCAGATGAAGGTGAAGCGGAAGCCAACCTTAAAAGAACAGAAGCTATCATACATTCTATGACAGCTAAGGAAAGAAAGAATCCTGATATTATCAATCCATCAAGAAAAAACAGGATTGCCAGAGGTGCTGGTGTTAATATCAGCGAAGTAAACAGGCTCATCAAGCAGTTTGAACAGATGAAAAAGATGATGAAACAAATGCCTGGTATGATGAAAGGTGCTAAAAAGGGACGATTTAAGTTACCTTTTTAACATATATATGTGTGGGAAGTATATTTTCACATTTAACGCAGATATGCGTTATATTAATTAATATTAGTAATTTACAGGAGGTGAAACAGTAATGGCAGTAAAGATTAGATTAAAGAGATTAGGTGAGAAGAAGTCTCCTTTCTATAGAATTATCGTAGCAGATTCAAGATCTCCAAGAAATGGTAGATTTATTGAAGAAATCGGTACTTATGATCCTAATTACGATCCTTGCAAGCTCAACGTTGATGCAGAACTCGCTAAGAAGTGGTTAGCTAACGGAGCTCAGCCTACAGAAGTAGTTGGAAAGCTTTTCAAGATGGCAGGTATCGAAAAATAAGACTAGTGGAGGTATTTAGCTATGAAACAGTTAGTGGAAGTTATCGCTAAAGCACTAGTTGATAATCCGGATGAGGTTGTAGTAACAGAAACACAGAAAGATAAAGCAATTGTCGTAAATTTAAAGGTTGCTTCATCAGATATTGGTAAGGTGATCGGTAAATCCGGAAGAATTGCAAAGTCTATTAGAGCTGTTGTATCTGCAGCTGCATCTAAGACTGATAAAAAGGTCATTGTAGAGATAGACAATTAATGCACTGTTATGAGTCATTGTACTTTTTAAGTATGGTGGCTCATTTTTGTTATTCAGATATAAATAACATGATTTGTATAGAATGCCACAATCTTTATACATTATTGAATTAAAAAATTACTTTTTTGGATTCTGACATTATCATATTATTTATTATTACTAGAAAATATGTTCGATATATGATAATATATAATACGAATTTTGTTATGCGAATGCGAACAAATGTGTGCAGAAATGAGGATTGGTAACTTTATGAAAATAATACATTGTGCGGACCTTCATCTGGATTCCAATATGACAAGTAACCTCACTAAAGACAAAGCAAAAGAAAGAAAAGCAGAGCTTCTGGCTACATTTAAGAAAATGATTACTTATGCAAAGGAAAATGACATTCATAATATTCTTATTGCCGGCGATTTGTATGATAAGAAAAACATATCTGCTACAGCACGTAATGTTTTTATATCTGCTGTCACAGACAATCCAGATATTACTTTTTATTATCTTAAGGGCAATCATGATGCTGAAAGCCTGTTTATTGGGATGGATAATATTCCTGATAATATAAAACTTTTCAAAACAGAATGGACAAGCTATGAACTATCACCTGAAGATGATAAAGATGATAACCGGATCGTTATAAGTGGCGTTGAACTCACCATTGATAATTCTGATCTTATATACAATTCACTTGTTCTTGATAATAACTGCTTTAATATAGTTATGCTTCATGGACAAGAGTCACAGACTAAAAGCAGACATAAATATGAAAACATATCACTCAGGCTCCTTAAGAATAAAGGCATAGATTATCTTGCACTTGGTCACATACATTCTTATAAAAAAGATAATCTTGATTCACGTGGAATATATTGTTATCCGGGATGTCTTGAAGGAAGAGGTTTTGATGAGTGTGGTGAACATGGTTTTGTTGTTCTTGATATAGAAGGAAACCGTCTTATAAATCATGAGCTGATTCCAATTGCTAAAAGATGTCTGTATGAAGTGGAGGTTGATATTTCAGAATGTATGAATTCATCTGAAATAATTAATAGCATTGAAAGTGTACTTGATATGAAACATTATAACAGTTCAAGCATGATCAAGGTTGTGCTTACAGGTAATATTGATGTGAATTGTGAAAAGAATGTTGAATATATTACATTGATGTTTATGGATAAATATTATTATTTTAAGCTATATGACCATACAGGTATAAGAATTGATTATGACAGTTTCCTGAAAGAGAATTCCGTTAAGGGTGAGTTTGTACGGCTTGTAAAGAATGATGTGACTATAGATGACGATACTAAAGCAGCTATTATAGGTATAGGAATTAATGCACTTTCGGGGGAAGAATATATATGAAGTTAGTTAGTCTGCATATAGATAATTTTGGTAAATTTTATAATTTTGATCTAAACTTTAGAGAAGGACTTAATCAGTTTATCGAAAAAAATGGCTGGGGAAAAAGTACAATTACAGCATTTATTAAAGTTATGTTTTATGGATTTGATAATTCCTCGAAAAGAGATTCATATGAAAATGAAAAAAAACGCTATAAACCATGGAATGGTGGAGTGTATGGTGGAAACATAACATTTCAGCTTAATAATAAATGCTATACAATATATAGAACATTTGAAACAAAGGATAAAGATGATACATTCAGACTGGTCGATACAAGTACCCGGTTAGATTCAGATGATTATAGTTCAAATATTGGATATGAAATCTTAAAAATAGATAGTGATACATTCAAAAAAACATTATGTATATATGAAAACAACTGTGTAACTGAGAGTACAGGAGATATAGCGGCTCTTCTTGGAAACGAACTTTCAGATACAGATGATGTTAATAACTTTGATAAGGTTATTAAAAATATGGATGATAAACTTAACGCATTAAGTCCAACAAGAAAAACTGGGGAACTTTATAAACAAAAAGAACAGATAGCCATGATACAGGCAGCGTTAAAGGAAATGTCTGTGATAGAAGAAAGTATAGATTCAACTATAGATTATATTAAAGATAAAGAAAAGCAGGTTAAGAAACTTGCTTTGGATAAGCAGCATATTAAAGAAGAAATTGATAAAGCAAGTCAATATAAAGATATGCAAAGCATTTTAAAGCAGTATGATATATATAGAAGACAGCTTGAAGAAAAGAAACAGATATATGATGATAAAATGGATGAATTGGGAATTCTTCCGGATATTAAATCTGTGCAGACAAATATCATGTATGCAGATAAAGCACTTGATATATATATCAGATTAAAGGAACTTGAACTTAATCAGACACAGTACAAAAGACTTTGTGAACTTAAAGCTGAAGTTTCTGAGTATACACATGATGAGATAAAACGGCAAATTAATAATATAAAGCAGCTTGATGAATTGAAATCTGAAATTCAAAATGAATTATCTGCTGCACATGAATACGAAAGCCAGAACAGACAGAATGCAGCAAGTGATGACAATCATAATTATAATGAAAGTAACAAAAATATTAATAATAAAATGACTAAAAAGCCTGGTAAAATTTCTTTATTCGCAGGAGTAATTGCAGGATTGCTTTTTATTGTAATGGGGGCTATAACTGGTGCCGGTATTTTTTTGATACCTTTTGGAGTTATATTTATAATTGTCAGTATATTATATAATAAAAAGAAAGCATTTGATATCCATTTTGGTGATACTGGTAATAAAAATGTCAATAAAAGTGCACCTGGCTTGAATGTTCAAGAGAAAATAGAACACACAGAAAGTATATATACTCATATTAATGAACTGAAAAGCAGTTATAAAAAACAATATTCAAAGATAAAAGAATGGCTTGATTCACATAATATAGAATGGGGTCCTAACGTTGTATATAAGTTGTCAACAATAGATAATGGACTGTACGAGTATGATAGACTTATTAAACAACAGCATGATTATAATGCCAGATATACAGAGTCTGGCATTGAAGAATATGTACGAAATATATGTACATTTTTAGGTGAATACCATGATTATATGTCATCAGAACTTACATATATGCTTAGTGATGATAACAAAAAACTTGATATCATGCTTCTAATAAAAGAATGTAATAACTGTCTTTATAAAATAAAACAGAACATTGAAACAATCGGACACATAAGAAATGAATACGACAATGCATATGATGCATTAAACACATTTGAGAGTAAACATAAAGGCATTGACAAAAGCTTAAAAATAAGGCTTGATGAAAATAATGATCAGATTCAAAATATGACTGTACTTAACAACACGCTTAATGATATAATGGAAAACATAGAGCAGTGTAATAATGATATATCTGACTATACATCACGTTTATATACATATCAGGACAGGCTTGATGAGCTTTCTGATAAAAAAAATATGCTATCCGAATTACAGGAAGATTATGAGACACGTCTGAAAAATTATAATAATCTTAAATTATCAAAAGAATACCTGATAAAAGCAAGGATATCATTTTCGTGTAAATATCAGATTCCTGTTAACAATAAGTTCAATGAATATATTGATATATGCAATAATATTACAGGTGCCCATGATAATTACAGTCTTGATATTAACAATAATCTTCTTAAGAATGAGTACGGACAAGAAAGAGAAATACGCTTCTTTAGTTCAGGGGCAAAGGATATAGCTGGTCTGTGCTTAAGACTTGCTTTTATTAATGCTATGTATAAGCAGGATTGTCCATTTATAATTATGGATGATCCGTTTGTTAATATGGATGATAATATTATAAATGGTGCTAAAAGGCTTATAGAAACACTGTCGGAGGATTATCAGATATTATACTTTACGTGTCATAAGAGCAGAATGGTAACGTAATATCGGTGAGTTATTGTAATAAAAGGAGAATAAGTATGAATGAAGATATGTTAAGAGTTGGTGTAATAACATCAACACATGGAATAAGAGGAGAAGTTAAGGTATTTCCTACAACAGACGACCCAGCAAGATTTAAGAAGTTAAAGGAATGTGTAATAGCGGGCAGAAGAGGCAATGTCAATGTTACAGTGCAGTCT
>JBNMGS010000109.1:0-6515 GCA_050872365.1 Lachnospira sp. | reverse complement strand
CTTATGATATATTAAAGGCACAGGATATTAAAAGACTTCTTGAGGTTTCTCTTAAAAGAGATGGGCAGATAATCGGATTTCTTGGGGTTGACAATCCTAAAATTCATTATAATGATTCTACACTCTTAAGTTCTATACAGTATTTTGTGGCAAACAGTCTTGAAAAACGTGTTCAGCAGGAAGAACTTAATTATCTGAGTTATAAAGATATGCTTACAGGATTATATAATCGTAATAAGTATATAAATGTATTAGAAACAACGAAAAACACAATAATAAAAAATGCTGGTGTCGCTTATATGGATCTTAATGGGTTAAAAAGTATTAATGATAATTATGGTCATGCCAGTGGTGACCAATTTATAAGCTCAGCTGCTAATATATTAAACTCTATCTTTCCAGATAACTGCTATAGGATAGGTGGAGACGAATTCGTTGTTATTAAGTTAAACGTAGATTCAGGAACATATGCTGCTATGATTGATGAACTAAGGGATGCATTAAAAAAGAATAATGTAAGCGCATCAATAGGAAGCCTTTATAAAGAAGAAGTTACAGATCTTGAAGAATTATTAAAATCAGCAGATAAATTAATGTATAAGGAAAAAGAGGCATATCATAAGGAAAAAGAGAAGCATAAAGAACAAAATAATTAGTTAAAAGGATGTTGTATATATGGCTAAGTTTACAAAAAAGGCTATAATGCTTAGTCTTTTAGACCTGCTTAAAACAAAATCAATTGACAAGGTTACAGTTAAAGATATATGTGATGATTGTGAAATTAACAGAAATACTTTTTATTACTATTACAAAGATATATATGATGTTTTAAACAGTATATTTATGCAGGAGATAGAAGAAAATCTAAGAGATGGTGCTAATGATGGCTCATTTTATGAGGAATACATTAAAGCAGCCTCATTGTTATCGCAGTATAAGGATGTTGTTATACATGTATACAATTCAAAAAACAGAGATATTATAACGAATTATCTTGAAAAGGTGACCGCAGAGATAGTTAGAGGTTATATTGCAAGAAAGAGTGAAGGGCAGAATATATCAGAAAAAGACCTTGAATTTATGTCTTATTTTTATGGTTATGCTATCATAGGAAGTACATATAAGTGGATAGAAAGTGGAATGCAGGCAGATTTTGAACATTTTATAGGAAAGATAGCTGATTCCATAGATGCAACACTTCCTGTTATGATATCAAAGGCAAGCAAAGCTGATTAGCTTATATATAGGGGATATTGATTTATTGATCAATAATTATTTTATAAAAATTTTATTTTCAGACAGATTAAGGAGAATGTACGAATTATGTACATTCTCCTTAATCTGTCTATATTAATTTCTGAAGAAATGTATTAATTTGTATAACAGATGAAGTAATTATGAATACAGATTCATTGCACTGATTATTAAGCTTAATCATATCTGTTATGGAATATAAAGGGATATGATTAGAATAATTAAGAAATAATCATAAAGGGGGGAATATTTATGAATGGCATAAAAGGAATTAAGAATATGTACAGTATTCTTACAGCGTGTCTTATTATTGCAGGACTTTTGCTGTTGGTTATGCCAGGGATTGCACTCAATGCAGTATGTGTAATATTTGGTATATATCTCATAATATATGGCGTTGTAAAGATAGCAGGTTATTTTGCAAAAGATGTATATCAGCTGGCATTTCAGTTTGACCTGGCACTTGGAATAGTTGCTGCAATAGTGGGAATCGTATTTGTATGCAGGACATCAAGAATTGTCCAGATACTTTCAACATGCATAGGAATAGTAATGCTGATAGATGCCACACTTAAGATACAGACATCACTTGATTCAAAAAGATTTGGAATAAGCAGCTGGTGGCTGATGATGCTTATGGCCGTTGTTGTTGCAGTACTCGGCATCATGCTCATACTTATGCCTGGTGAAACAACAAGAGTTATGATAAGACTTATCGGTTTGAATCTGTGTCTTGATGGTGTGCTTAACTTAATAATAGTAGTAAATACAGTTAAGACAGATAGAAAACTAAGGGATTAAATCATAGAAATATGTTAATGAAAAACTTATGACAAAAGATATAGCATGGCAAATATGTTATAAAACAATATGTAAGATAAAACAGGATTGGTGATATATATGGGTACAATAACACATAAGGCAGGAAGAATTGCAGTTAGTAAGGCGGCAGATATAATACTTAAGAATCTTGATAAGGATAGAGAAAAAGAAATATTAAAGCTTGTCGATTTTATGGAAAAATATATGGATGGAGAGAAGCTTGATGTTAATTTTGATAATGTAAGAAAAAAGGTTGCAGATAAGGATAGTGCACTTAATAAGTATATCAACAAAGCGTTGGATGAAATAGATCCTAATGTGTTAAAGACTATGGTTCTTAATCTTGGTTTTGAAGCATTTTTAAATGGAACTAAGACAATCAGGAAGATGAGAGAAAAATATGATTGCAACATTCCATGGCTTATTCTTATGGATCCAACAAGTGCATGTAATCTTCATTGTACAGGATGCTGGGCTGCAGAATATGGTAATCGCCTGAATCTCACATTTGATGAGATGGATAGTGTTGTTACACAGGGCAAGGAGCTTGGAACGTATCTTTATATGTTTACTGGTGGTGAACCACTTGTAAGGAAGAACGATATAATAAAGTTATGTGAGAAGCATAATGATTGCGCATTTCTTTCATTTACTAACGGAACACTTGTTGATGAGGAGTTCTGCCAGGAGATGAAAAGAGTAGGTAATCTTTATCTTGCAATAAGTCTTGAAGGCTTTGAGGCAGTTAATGATTTAAGAAGAGGCGATGGTGTGTATGGAAAGGTTATGAATGCCATGGATCTTTTAAAGAAGAATGGTCTGGTATTTGGTACATCTATATGTTACACATCAAAGAATACAGAAACAGTTACAAGCGATGAGTTTATCAGGCTTATGGTTGATAAGGGATGTAGATATGCCATGTATTTCCATTATATGCCAGTTGGAAATGATGCATCTGTTGAATTGCTTCCTACACCTGAGCAGAGAATATATATGAAAGACCGCATAAGACAGATAAGAAGTCTTACAACAGGTAAAGGATTATTCACATTTGATTTCCAGAATGATGGTGAATTCGTTGGTGGATGTATAGCCGGTGGCAGAAATTACTTCCACATCAATGCTAATGGTGATGCAGAACCTTGTGTATTTATACATTATTCAGGAGCTAATATAAGAACCAATACATTGCTTGAGATATTACATCAGCCATTGTTTATGGCATATAGAAAGAATCAGCCATTTAACAAGAATCACTTAAGACCTTGTCCTATGCTTGAAAATCCTGAGATTTTGCAGAGGATGGTTAAGGAAACCGGTGCTAAGTCAACTGACTTACAGTCACCAGAATCAGCAGAGCATCTTTGCAGTAAATGTGTTCCATATGCCAATACATGGAAGCCATATGCAGATAAGATATGGGGTGAGACTCCACAGATAAAAAGGAGCTATGAAAATTATGAGAAACATTAATAAACATTAATATACAATATTAAGAGTGATTTTATCAGTGTTAACAAGTTAATACCGGATGGGAATCACTTGGAATAAAGGATATATTTTATTATATGCTGAATTGATAATTACCATGAATTGTGGGATTTATTAATCATAAATACATTGCAGTTGAAAGGAGATTCATATGAGTAAGAAATCAATCGGAAGTAAAACTTTAAAGGTGGGTGCATCACTTCTTGCACTTGGTGCAGGTGTTGCAGCAGTAAACGCAAGGACTAAGAACAGCACAGAGAAAAAGAAGATAAGAGAAATACAGAAAACAGAACATGAAGAGTATAGAAATACAGAAAGAGGAAAATACGATAAGAACAGTAAAGGTATATACTATTCAAATGGTAACTACGAAGCATTTGCAAGACCGGAAAAGCCAGAGGGTGTTGATGATAAATCAGCTTATATCGTAGGAAGCGGACTTGCTTCGCTTGCCGCAGCATGCTTTCTTGTAAGAGATGGTCAGATGAAAGGAAGTCATATCCATATAATAGAGGCTATGGATATAGCAGGTGGCGCATGTGATGGTATCAATGATCCAACAAGAGGTTATGTTATGAGAGGCGGAAGAGAAATGGAGAATCATTTCGAGTGTCTCTGGGATCTGTTTAGAAGTATTCCTTCACTTGAAAAGCCGGGAGCATCAGTACTTGATGAATATCACTGGTTGAACAAGCATGATCCTAACTATTCTTTATGCAGGGCAACTGTTAACAGAGGTGAAGATGCACATACTGATGGCAAGTTTAACTTAAGCCAGAAGGGATGCATGGAAATAATGAAACTGTTCTTTACAAAGGATGAGGATCTTTATGATAAGAAGATTGAAGATTTCTTTGATGAGGAAGTGTTTGATTCTGATTTCTGGCTTTACTGGAGAACAATGTTTGCGTTCGAGAACTGGCACAGTGCACTTGAGATGAAGCTTTATATACAGAGATTCATCCATCATATTGGAGGACTTCCAGACTTCTCAGCACTTAAGTTTACCAAGTACAACCAGTACGAGTCGCTTATTCTTCCTATGCAGAAGTATCTTGAGGCAGCAGGCGTTAAGTTCCAGTTCAATACAAGAGTTGAAAATGTAGTATTTGAATTCATTGGAAATAAGAAGATTGCAAAGAAGATAGAATGTAGTGTCAAAGGTGAAAAGGAAACAATCGAGCTTACAGAAAATGACCTTGTATTCGTAACTAACGGAAGCTGTACAGAGAGTACTATATATGGCGACCATACCCACGCACCAGTCGGCGATGCAGAGGTAAGAACAAGCGGCTGCTGGAGCCTTTGGAAGAATATTGCAAAGCAGTCACCTGAATTCGGACATCCGGAGAAGTTCTGCGGCGATATAGCTAAGTCTAACTGGGAGTCAGCAACAGTTACAACAAGCAACGAGCAGATTATTGACCAGATTAAGAAGATATGTAAGAGAGATCCAAGAACAGGAAATGTTGTTACAGGTGGTATTGTAAGCTGCAAGGATTCAAAATGGCTTCTTAGCTGGACTATCAACAGACAGGGTCAGTTCAAGGAACAGAAGAAGGATGAAGTATGTGTATGGGTATACAGCTTATTTACAGATGTAGCCGGTGACTATGTAAAGAAGCCAATGAAGGAGTGTACTGGTGAAGAGATAACAGCAGAGTGGTTATATCATCTGGGCATACCAGTAAATGAGATAGATGAGCTTGCTAAGAACCACTGCAACACAACTCCTACTATGATGCCATATATAACAGCATTCTTTATGCCAAGAAGAAAGGGCGACAGACCGGATGTTATTCCAGATGGCTGTGTAAATTTTGCATTCCTTGGACAGTTTGCTGAAACACCAAGAGATACTATATTTACAACTGAGTATTCTGTAAGAACAGCCATGGAAGCTGTATACGGACTTCTCGGTGTCGACAGAGGTGTTCCAGAGGTATGGGGCAGTGTATATGATGTAAGAGATCTCTTAGATGCATCAGTTAAGCTTATGGATGGCAAGTCACCACTAGAGATAGAACTTCCAGGTGTGCTTGATAATATCAAGAAGCCACTTTTAAGAAAGATAAAGGGTACTGTTATTGAAAAGGTGCTTAAGGATCATAATGTTATTAAGGAATATATGAAGTATTAAATGGAGTATTAAATTGTTGGTTTGACTAAAAAAGGTTCTAAACTTTACTTTTTAGAGTAAAGTTTAGAACCTTTTTTTTAATGTAGTACCGTTTTTTAGTACTTTAGGGTATAATTATAAACATAATAAGGGAATTGTGAAACGGAGAAATGTATATAGAAATGAGGAATACTAATGAAATATAAGATAAGTGAACTAGCTAAGTTGTTAGATGTATCTACTAATACTATCAGAAGATATGAGAAAAAAGGCTATTTTAAGGCGGTACCGGATAATAAAAGTGGATACAAGTATTATGAAGATGATAGTGTTTTCAATGTTATAAATGCCAAGCTATTAAGAAAGTATGGATTTTCACACGAAGAAATAGATATTATGAATGATTATAATCTTGATGAAAATATACATTGCTTTGAAGAAAAAATGAAAGAGTTAGATGAGAAGCTTGCATATTACACATATGTAAGACATAGAATGAAGGATGACCTTGTACTTATGCGAAAGATACAAAGCAAAAAAGAGGTATATGAGGCTGAGTGTATTGAGATGGTATATGTTCTGTATAGTGATGGCAAAAAGCTTCTTATGGAACCTGAAAGATTGCAGAAGATAAAAGAATTCCTGTAT
Organism: Lachnospira sp.; assembly: GCA_050872365.1. GTDB lineage: Bacteria > Bacillota > Clostridia > Lachnospirales > Lachnospiraceae > Lachnospira. Next base: position 178 of record JBNMGS010000109.1, on the reverse strand, counting down.
GATTCTCCAGAGGTACAGAGAGTTTACTTTATATCCAAAGAGGACTTTGATAATAATAGATTAATATTAAAAAGAGGCTGGGCGATAAAAGATATGCATATGGAAAAATATCATATGACAGAAAATGATTACACAGTCAGATATAAAGCACACAGGTCAGTTATGCAGATAGTAAAGG
>JBNMGS010000108.1:0-6536 GCA_050872365.1 Lachnospira sp. | reverse complement strand
TCTTGAATATATTAACAATAATAATCTGAAGATAGCAGGGGATATAATAGCGGTTGTTATAACTAAAGTTAAAGAGGAAGGAAAGGAGGTAGTATATTTTCTTGTGAGTGTTCCAGTGGATAAATGTTCTGGGGGGGGGTACAGGTAACTGAAATTAAATATATTATAAGTATAGTAAACGTAGCTGACAAAGACAGGTATTGTCATCTGGATAAATTAAGGATTAAGAGATTTTATGATGTAAGTATCCCAGATATAAAAGGTGTTTCTGCATAAAAAAGACTTTTATATCTGGGATACTTATATCATTTTGTATATATCTACTATATTTTATAAATTTCTATAGTATTATAACGATGACATATATTGACCAAAATTAACAAAAAATATTGACTGTGACATACTGTCACACTTTATAATTACCAAAAAGATGTTTATAAGAGGAAAATATCTTTGAATTATAAAGGAGGTCAATTATGAAGAGCAAAACAAAGAAAATGTTGCAGCGAATAAGCAGTTTTATATGTGTACTTGCTATGGTTGTAGCTAATATAGCAACACTTATCACACCGCAAGCTAAAGCTTATGCAACATCAGACAGCAGTAATACTGTCTGGATTGTGGGAGATTCAACTGTATCATCATTTAATGATGCATATTATTACCCAAGATATGGTTGGGGAACCCAGATTGGGGAATATCTTGATGGAACATATAATGTTCAGAATCTTGCACTTTCAGGCAGAAGTTCTGTAAGTTTTACTAAAGAGAAGGAGTACCAAACTTTAATAAATGGAATGAAGAGCGGGGATTATCTGTTAGTTGGATTTGGACATAATGATGAAAAGACAGGTGATGGTCTTTTCTCAAGTGGAAGCGGAGATTATAAAACTTCAGGAACATTTGGATATTCATTATATGAGAATTATATAAATCCAGCTAATGAGAAGGGTGTTACAGTAATTCTGTGTACACCTATAGTAAGAAGAACTACAGGAGATTCATTCTCTGATAGCCAGCTTCATAAAACAGAAAATGGAGATTATGCACAGGCAATAAGAGACTTAAGTTCTAATCTTAAAAATGACTTAGGAATAAATGTGCCAGTTGTCGATATGACAGCAAAGACAAAGGCTTTGTATGAAGAACTTGGAGCAAGTGAAACTCTTTATCTGCATGCATGGACAGCTGATAAGGAGACATCAGTAGATAATACACACACTAACATATATGGTGCTAAGTATAATGCATGGATGATAACACAGGAGATAAAGTCACAGAATGTAGCTGGTATCTCAGAGCATATAAAGGATGCAGAAGCACCGGTTAAGGATGTTCTTGTATCTAATCCTGATTATGTGCCAGTATCATATAAGCCTGTTGCAGATGATGCGAAGAGTTCTGTATGGAGTAATGCTGGTATCTGGAGAGGTACTGTATTTGGAAAAGGTATAACAGCAGATACAAGTAAGTTTACACTTAATGGAGCATCAGATGGTACAAGTGTTAATATGGCAGTTAAGAATAAGGGTAAGATATCATCATCAGAAGATGATATTGCCATGTATTTCTATAAAGTGCCATCAGACAGCAGTTTTACACTTAGTGCTACTGTAAAGGTTAATTCAATCAATGCAACGGGCGCAACCAATCCTAATCAGATATCTTTTGGTCTTATGGCAAGGGATGATATATATCTTGATGAGAATATGACAACAGCAGTAAGTACAGATTACGTGGCAGCAGCACCTTATGATATCGGTAGTGTTTCTGGTAGTGATACATCAAAGACAGCAAGCGCAGGTACTGGATGTTTTGCTAAGAAAAGTAATTCTATTATAAAGGGAGCGTCATTAAATAATAGCAGGATAGAAAAAGGCACAACATATGAACTTAAGATACAGTCTACAGGTGATGGATACGCTTGTACTATAGATGACCAGACTATAGTAGGTGGATTTGACTTCCAGTTAACACAGGTAGACCCTGATAATGTATATGTAGGTATGTTCGCTGCAAGAGATGTGGATGTATCATTTTCTGATATTAAGCTTGTAGTTGATGGTGAGACTATATGTGGTTCGGATAAAGTATATTTATCCGAGGATTTCAGCATAAGTCCGGGTAAAGAATATAGCAGTTCTTATGCTAAGGGAGCAGCTTTATCTGATGAAGATTTAAAGTTAACTTCAGGCGGAGCTGTTAAGTTATCTGCGGCTGATTATAATGATACAAGCTATGGAATTCTTGTTAAAAAGAATTCTACTATGGACATTAATATACCAGCAGGTGCAGGAGCAAAGATTACATTTCAAGGTTCTGCAAAATATTCTAAAGATGGACATATAACAGCAGCATCAACTGATTTGAATGGTAAGTTCGATATAGAAAATGGTGTATACAGTAATAGACCATCAGGAGTTGATGACAGAGGAAATATTACTATAGAATATTCGGGTAAAGAAAAAGCTACTTTAACTTTAGCTTTTGATGCAGATACATTTATGGATAATCTGTCAATAGAGTTATTAGAGGAACCTAAATACTTAGAGGAAAATTACTCATTTGACCCTGGTACATTAACAGGTTATAACCAGAATGATTCATTAAACAAAAAAGACTTAAAACTTGGTACAGAAGGTCAGATAAAAGTTTCATCTACAGCGTTATATGCAAATTCAAGTTATGGTTTATATCTGAAAGCAGGAACAACTCTCAGTATCAATGTACCTAGAGGTGCTGTAATTAAGTATAAAGGTTCAGAAGCATATTCAAAAGAAGGTAATATAACAGTTAAATCTACAGATGAGTCGGGAAGCTTTGATAGTGAAACATATAGTGTAAGACCATCAGAAGAACATGGTTATGTAACTATAGATTATACGGGTAATAAACAGGCAACTTTAACTCTTACATTTGGTGCAGCCGCATATTTTGGTGAATTCAGTGTTGAATTGAAAGAAGTATATGTCGACCCTTCAGCAAAGAAGATAGATGTCTGGGATTTTGGTGCCAAGGATGAAGATAGCAGTAAGTATAATAATAATATTACATCAGATATCTGGAATAAAGCAGGAATAGTTGGAACCGATGGATTATTTCGTACAGGGTCTTCGTATTCTTTTGGTGACTTAAAGATTAATTATAATGTTAATAGTGACAGATTTTATACAGATAATTCTGAGCTTAAAAATAATGCAGGTGGTTCATCGGCATATAAATATGCATCTATAGAATATAAAGATGGATATATATCACAGGGGTTATGGTACTGTAACGGTACAGGTGGAGCCAGCAGACGATATTTTGAACTTGCAAATGTTAAATCGGGTGATACGGTAAGAGTTTATATGGGTTCAAGTAGTGTTGCATCAACAGTTACATTTACAGATGGTTCCCAATCAGACACACAGAATATAGCTGTTGGCGGCAATATTCTTTCATTTGTAGCTGATAAGAATGGAACATATAAGGTATTTGAAGCTGGAATAGGAAAGCCAATGTATAGCCGTGTTGTACGTATACCTGGAGTAACAGTAACAGGTAAGATTGATACAGGCAGCTATAGTCTTTCAGAAGATTATAATGTTGTATTTACAGATATTGATACGGATAAAAAATATACTGCAACTGTTAATAAGAAAGATAATACATATAGCGTTAATCTTCCTGTAGATAAGAAGTTTTCTGCTAATTTGACAGGCGCAGGTGCATATGGATTTACTACAGATAGTAAAAATGTTGCTGTAGCAACAGATGATGTATTTACAGGAAAGACATGTGATTTTGTAGTTGAAGAAAAGTCAACTTATAAATTTACAGGAAAAATAGCAGGCTTTACAGCTGACGATAACAATAAGGCAGATAATATCAGAATTAAGATGGTATGTCTCAAGGATTCGACAGTTGAACCTGTTTCATTGGAAATTAATAAAGAAGATTATACATTTAGTGCTGATCTTTTACCAGGTATTGAATATACAGCACAGTTAAGTGGTGTTAATGATTATGAGATAGTTTCAGGCGATGTTATTAATGACAGTGCAGCACATAATAGTGATATCACAATTGCTAAAAAGAGTGTATACAAGGCTACAGGTAGTTTTGAGGGACTTGACAGTGGTGATGCTGTTGATTCACTTGTATTCGAGAATATAGAGGATGGATATACATATAAGGCAACAGTAAATAACAATGAATATGAGGTATCTCTTAGAAATGGTTTTTATCTTGCTAAGTCAGTTGTTAAGGACTATGATATGGGAACTCATGTTGTTATAGATGGAAAAGATGTCACAAAGAATCTTTTATTTGTATCAACAAAGAAAAAAGATTCACTTACAAGAGTTTCTGATATATATGTTGGATATGATAATAAGGAAAATAATTATTCTACAGTTAAGGAAGCTGTAGAAGCTTGTGAGCGTATGAACCCGGCAAGTGAAGATGAGCGTATTACAGTTCATATTGCTCCTGGCACTTATAGAGAACAGATAAGAGTTTCAACACCATATATTTCGTTTGTTAATGATACACCTGATGAGGAAGTACTTTTAACATGGTATTATGGTATTGGATATTTATACTATAGTGTAGATAAGAGTGGCTTCTATAATAAAGCTAACGCATTTGACAAGTTCTCAAGACTTCTTCCAACAAGATGGGGAAGTACGGTGCAGATTAAGAGTACAGCCCATGATTTCAGAGCATCTGGAATTACATTTGAATCTTCATTCAACAGATATATAACTGATGAAGAAATAGAAGATGGTGTTACACTTGATACTTCTATGGAGAAAAATAATACAACAACCGTAAGACAGTATGGCGTAGATGTTACAGCAAAGTCAGCTACAGAAAGAGCAGCTGCTATTGCAGTAGAATCTAACCAGACAGAGTTTTATAATTGTTCATTCCTTTCAAGTCAGGATACATTGTATACTAATGAAGGAAATAAGATATACTTTAAAAATTGTGTAATAGAAGGTGAGACAGATTATATCTTTGGTGGCGGTAATGTTATATTTGACGGCTGCCAGCTCGCATGGTGTGGTTATTCATCAGGTGAGACAGGAGGATATATCACAGCACAGAAATCAAATATTAGTAGTGAATTGTATCTGTTCAGAAATTGTTCTGTTGTATCAGGTGACCTGGTAAAGCAGGGCAAGACAAAGGTCGCAGCAGGCTATCTTGGAAGACCATGGGGTGGTGTTAATGCAAAAGTTGCATTCGTTAATACCAAGCTTGAGTCTGATAATATGATAGTAGATGCAGGCTGGGGTGACATGAGTGGTGTTAAACCACAGAATGCAAAGTTCTATGAATATAACACAACTTATATGGATGGAAGTAAGGTAGATGTATCAAAAAGAACTAATTCGCAGATGACAAAGGAAGATGCAGCTGCATATACAACAGAAAGCATGTTTGGTTCATGGAAACCAGCATGTTATACAGAAGAAGAGAGAAATGTTGAGATTAAAGGTCAGATATCAGTGACAGATAATGGAGATCTTAATACACCTTATCCTGGACATACTCTGACAGTTCATTATTCACTTGGTGAAGCTAATGATGCTAATGATAATTCAACAATCCAGTGGTATATTGTAGATGGTGATAATGAAGAGCTGGTTAAGACATCTAATGCTGTTACTGATAAGACATTTAAGATTCCATCAAGTGCAATAGGAAAGAAGATTAAAGTAAAAGTTACACCTGTTACATTTAGTGGTAACACAGGTGATGAAGCAGAATATATTGTTGAGGAATCTGTAAGGGATGGATATGAAGACCCATCAGCAGGTTCAGGAGATATTGAAATTGGTAATGGAATTAATATTTATCTTGCAGGTGATTCAACAGTAAGAGATTATTCAGCGTCAGGTCTTAATTCGTCAGGAAAAACAAGAGATGAAGGAGCCTGGGGAGAATTTTTACAGATGTTCTTTGACTCATCAAAGGTTAAAATACAGAATTATGCCAATGGTGGCAGAAGTGCAAGAACATTTATTAATGAAGGAACACTTGACAAGATAACAGCTAACATTAAAGAAGGCGACTATCTGTTTGTACAATTCGGACATAATGATTCATGGAATAATGGAGGATATCCGGACAGATATGTACCACTTGGTACAGCTGATGAAAATGGAATATATCCTGTAACAGAGGGCGTTAAGGATAGTGATGGCAATTACCCTAATGGTGGAAGTGGAACTTATAAATGGTTCTTAAAACAGTATATTGATGCTGCTAAGTCTAAGGGCGCTATTCCTGTACTTGTAACACCTGTATCAAGGGCTAACTTTGATGCTTCAGGAAATATTACGCCACATCATGATGATAAGGATACAACCAATAATGCATATGTTGAAGCTGTAAAGCAGCTTGCAGATGAAGAAGATGTACTTCTTATTGATGCATTTGAAATGACAAAATCAATGTACGAGGCTGCATATAAGGCGGATACAGAGGCAGCTAATAAGGTGTCATCACTTGTTAATTCTACAATGTATTATGATGTAGCTAAT
>JBNMGS010000107.1:0-6549 GCA_050872365.1 Lachnospira sp. | reverse complement strand
GTATCAGGCAGATAAACTGGAGTTTATCAAAAATCCAGTAGTTGCAGAATTCCTAGGCTTTTCACAGAATACAGATTTTACAGAGAGTGACCTTGAGAAAAGTATTCTTTCTAACTTACAGAAGTTTTTGATGGAACTTGGAAAGGGATATGCTTTTGTATATCCGTATGTATGATGAATTGAAACGTGGTGAAGGTGATAATCCGACAATAGGCATTGTGCTTTGTTCTGATACAGATGATGATATTGCACGTTATTCTGTTATGCATGGCAATGAACAATTATTTGCTTCAAAGTATAAATTATACTTGCCGACAGAGGAAGAATTAAAAGCTGAGATTGAAGCACAGAAAGCAATATTTTATCTTCAACAGCAGGATAGTAAAGAATAGAAAACAGTAACATCATTCAATGCTTAACCGTTTTCACTTGCATAATCCGGCATGTCGGTATAATATTAGATTAAGTTAATTGTATGGTGTATTTATGGTGATATCGTGTATTATTTGGATAATAAGGGATTGGGTTGCAAAAGTTTTCAGAGTAATACGGCATATTAATGATTTGCGTGTGAATTCTGGTATTTGCGTTAGTTTGTTAAAGAAATAACCTTTGTTGTCAATTATTAACGGTAATGTTACACGATAATAGTTTGGTTGTATTAATATTTTGATTAACTTTTTGTATTGCAGATAATAACATATTAAATTCAGGAAAGAGAGGTCTGTTTTTAGTGAGTAGATTAACTATATTAACTAAGGATAAGGCTCAGGTAACAATGGAGTCGATGTATCAGGATCTTGAAAGACGAATTGTGGCATCTCCACCGGGATTATGTCCAGTTGATCTTACAAGATCATTTATAAAAATGTGCCTTGCACAGTCTTGTGGTAAGTGTGTGCCATGTCGTGTTGGTTTAAGACAGCTTGCAAGACTTTTTGATAATGTGCTCGACGGCGAGGCAACAGAGGAGACAGTTGAGAATATTAAGCTTACAGCAGAGGGAATATATTATTCAGCAGATTGTGCGATAGGTTATGAAGCTGCAAAGCTTGCACTTAAGTCAGTTGACGGATGTATAGATGACTTTGAGTCACATATCCGTAATGGCTTTTGTTCATGCAACAGTAACCAGCCTGTATCGTGCGTTAAATCATGCCCGGCAGGAGTTGATATTCCAGGTTATATAGCGCTTGTGCAACAGAAGAGATATGCAGATGCAGTAAGGCTTATAAGAAGAGATAATCCAATGCCTACTACATGTGCATATATATGTGAGCATCCATGTGAGAACAGATGTAAGAGAACTATAATCGATGCACCTGTTAATATACGTGGACTTAAGAAGATGGCAGTTGATAATGCAGGTATCGTGCCAGTTCCGGAGTGTGAGGCTGATACAGGAAAGAAGGTTGCTATAATCGGTGGTGGACCTGGAGGACTTAGTGCAGCTTATTATTTAGCACTTATGGGACACAAGGTTACTATATTTGAACAAAGAAAACAGCTTGGTGGTATGTTAAGATATGGTATTCCTAATTACAGATTTCCAAGAAAGAAGCTTGATGAGGAGATAGATTCTATTCTTTCAACTGGAATAGAAGTAAAGAAAAATGTGAGCGTAGGAAAGGATATATCATTTGATGATATAACCAATGAATACGATGCTACATATATATCTATCGGTGCGCATGCAGATAAAAAGATGGGCATAGAAGGTGAGGATGCCAAGAGTGGCATAACATCTGCGGTTGAAATGCTTCGTGCCATCGGTGATGGTGATATGCCGGATTATACAGGAAAGAGAGTTATAGTTATCGGAGGCGGTAACGTAGCTATGGACGTGGCTCGTTCATCTATAAGACTTGGAGCAAGCAAGGTAAGTATTGTATACAGAAGACGCAAGGCTGATATGACTGCACTTGAGGAAGAGGTTGTTGGAGCAGAGGCAGAAGGCTGTGATGTTCTTGAACTTATGTCACCGGTGCGTATCAAGCAGGATGAAGAGGGCAATGCAATAGGACTTGTTGTAAAGCCACAGATGATATCAAAGGTTTCACATGGTAGACCAGCGCCTAAGGCTGCATCAAAGGATGAGGTACTCTTAGAAAGTGACCTTATAATAGTTGCTATAGGACAGGGTATAGAAACAAAGAGCTTTGAGGAACACGGAATCAAGGTTCAAAGAGGAGTTATATCAGCACTTAATACAGGTAATATTACACCTCAGGATGGAGAGATGTCTGAGGGTGTGTTTGCCGGTGGTGACTGCGTAACAGGTCCGGCGACAGTTATAAAGGCTATTGCGGCAGGAAAGGTTGCAGCAGCTAACATAGATGAGTATCTTGGCTTTAATCATGAGATTACCTGTGATGTTGAGATACCATATGCAAGCAATGAAGATAAAGTTGCATGTGGAAGAGTTGAAGTTGCACTTAGGGAAGCAGCTGAAAGAAAGAATGATTTTGAACCGATTGAATATGGATTTTCTTGTGAAGAGGCGTGCCAGGAGGCTGGACGATGCTTAAGATGTGATCATTTCGGATTCGGAGCTTTTAGAGGAGGCAGAGAAGAACAATGGTAAATGCAACAATTAACGGAATAGATATAACCGTTGAAGACGGAACAACTATCCTTGCGGCTGCACGTAAAGTTGGAGTTGAAGTGCCTACTCTGTGTTATCTTAAGGAAGTGAATGAGATAGGTGCATGCCGCGTATGTGTGGTAGAGGTAGAAGGTCAGGACAGATGTGTAACAGCATGTAATAATGTCGTTCAGGAAGGTATGGTTATACGTACTAACACAAGAAAGGTGCGTACAACAAGAAAGACTAATGTCAAGCTGATACTTTCACAGCATGACTATGAGTGTGCATCATGTGTAAGAAGCGGAAACTGTACATTACAGTCACTTGCTAATGAGCTTAACATATCAGAAATGCCATATGACTCAATACTTGAAAAGAATAAGTGGGATAAGAATTTTCCACTTTTAAGAGCAAATGACAAGTGTATTAAATGCATGAGATGTGTACAGATATGCGACAATATTCAGGGTATGCATGTATGGGATGTTGTTAATACTGGTTCAAGAACTACGGTCAACGTAGCTAAGAATAAAACTATACAGGAAACTAAGTGTACGCTGTGTGGACAGTGTGTAGTTAACTGTCCGGTGGGCGCACTAAGAGAAAGAGATGATGTTGGTATAGTGCTTGATGCAGTAGAGAATGAAGATATAATAACAGTAGTACAGATAGCACCGGCTGTAAGAACTGCCTGGGGTGAGGGCTTTGGATTAAGCAAGGAATTCGCAACAGCTAAAAGACTTGTATCAGCATTAAGAAAGGTTGGATTTGACTACATATTTGATACAACATTTTCAGCAGACCTTACCATTATGGAAGAAGGAAGTGAACTGCTGCATAGATTACCAGAGATTAAGGAGTCAGGACTTCCTATGTTTACATCATGCTGTCCAGGCTGGGTGAATTTTATAAAGAAAGAATATCCACAGTTTATAGACAGACTATCAACAGCAAAGTCACCACAGCAGATGTTCGGCGCAGTTACAAAGTCATATTATGCAGAAAAGCTTGGAGTTGATCCGGATAAGATATTCTGTGTATCACTTATGCCTTGTCTTGCAAAAAAGGATGAGATTACATGGGATGGAAAAGGCGATGTTGATGCTGTTCTTACAACAAGGGAAGTTGAAAGAATGCTTAAATCATTCTTTATTAAAGCAGATGAACTTCAGGAGGAAGAGTTTGATAATCCACTTGGTGTAGGAAGTGGCGCAGGCGTTATATTCGGAGCAACAGGTGGAGTTATGGAGGCGGCACTAAGAAGTGCGTATTATCTTGTTAACAAGACTAATCCAGAGCCTGATGCATTCCAGTGTGTGAGAGGTCTTGATGGCTGGAAGGAAGCAAAGTTTACTATCAATGGGAATATACTTAAGGTTGCGGTTGCAAGCAGCCTTTCTAATGCAAGAAAACTTATGGAGGCTATAGCATCCGGTAAGGTTAAGTATGATTTTGTTGAAGTGATGGCGTGTCCTGGTGGATGCATTAATGGTGGCGGACAGCCAATAAAGGATGACTATAACAAGATATCAGAAAGATGTAAGGTACTTTATGGACTTGATAAGGTGAATAATATAAGATTTTCACATGAGAATCCAGAGGTACTTCAGTGTTATAAGGATTACTTTAAAGAACCATTGTCAAAAAAGGCACATGAATTATTGCACACAAACCACAAGGCGTAGTTACAAAAGCAATATGCTGGTGAAAGATTAATGGAAGACTGACAGACTGCAGATATAAAGAGTGTAAACAAGCAATTCAGAGCGTAATACAAAGAAAGGATGGATGAAGTTATGGCAACTATTAAAGCATTTGAATGTATAAGACCTGACAGCAAAGTGGCTGACAGGGTAGCAGCATTGCCTTATGATGTATACAACAGAGAAGAGGCGTGTGCGGAAGTGAAACGTGAGCCGCTTTCATTTCTTGCCATAGACAGGGCTGAAACTCAGTTTGATTCGTCAGTGGATACATATGCAGATGAGGTATATGATAAGGCTAGACAGCTTCTTGATGAAAGAATAGCTGATGGAACATTTATAACAGATACGGACAAGGCATATTATGTGTACGAGCTTACTATGAATGGACGAGTGCAGACAGGAATAGTTGCCTGTGCATCCATCGATGATTACCAGAATAATATTATTAAGAAGCATGAGAATACAAGAGCAGATAAGGAACAAGACAGAATAAACCATGTTGACAAATGTTCAGCCCAGACAGGACCGATATTTTTAGCCTACAGGGCAGATGATGTCATAAGAAAAGAAGTAGCAAAAGCAAAGCAGGAAAAACCACTGTACAGCTTTACTTCACCAGATGGAATAAAGCATCAGGTATATAAGATTGCAGATGCAGATGCTGTCAATAACATAAAAAATGCATTTGACAGAATAGATGACATATATATAGCAGATGGACATCACAGGGCAGCTTCTGCTGTTAAGGTTGGATTAAAGAGAAGAGCTGAACATCCGGATTATACAGGTGATGAAGAATTTAACTATTTTCTTTCAGTACTTTTTCCAGACGAAGAACTTATGATAATGCCTTATAACAGGGTTGTAAAAGATCTTAACGGACATAGTATTGAAGAATTCAAAAAAGCTGTATCAGAAAAGTTTGATATTGAGGAAAGTGATAATAAGGTATCACCAGACAAAAAATCAGTATTTGGAATGTATCTTGATAAAAAATGGTATAAACTTACAGCTAAAAAGGATATAATATCAGATGATCCTGTAGATGGACTTGATGTTGCCATACTTCAGGATAATCTGTTAGAACCTGTACTTGGAATTCATGATCCTAAGACTGATAAAAGAATAGATTTTGTTGGTGGGATAAGAGGACTTTCAGAGCTTGAAAGAAGATGTCAGGATGATTGTGTACTTGCATTTTCAATGTATGCTACATCCATAGCCGAGCTTTTTGCGGTAGCTGATGTAGGCAGACTTATGCCACCAAAGTCTACATGGTTCGAACCAAAGTTAAGAAGCGGATTGTTTATACATAAGATTGAAGAGTAAGTACAGAGTTCAAATTATATGTAAAGAATAATGGATGATATTTTACTGGCAAAATAATCTTTTAGATAATCATATATTAAAAAGTGTGGTTGCAGGTAAATACATCAGAAATGAGGATAGTTATGTTACATAAAGTATTCGATATTGAACTTCCATATGAGGAGCTTGGGTTAAAGACACCAGATAAAAAAGCTACAATAACAACATATATTAAGGAAATGTACCCGGATTACCAGGATCCGTTTAACAGACCACTTGTTATAATATGTCCAGGCGGTGGATATGATCATCATTCACCAAGGGAAGGCGAGGCTCTGGCTATTAAAATGCTGGATCTTGGATATAATGCAGTTGTATTAAGATACAGTCTTGCACCATACGTATATCCGACACAGGTATACGAGGCGGCTTATACAGTTAAGTGGGTAAGAGACCACGCTAAGGAATGGGATGTTAATCCGGATAGAATTATACTTGCAGGTTTTTCAGCTGGCGGTCATCTTGCGGCATGTCTAGGTACTATGTGGAATGGCGATATGGTAGCTTCTTTTGCAAAGAAATATCTAGGCTGCGATAAGGAATATGTAAGACCTGATGGACTTCTTTTAGGTTATCCTGTCATAACATCAGGTAAGAGTGCTCATAGGGGTTCATTTGTGAAGCTTCTTGGTGAAAATTATGATAAATATATAGATGATATATCATTGGAAAATAAGGTATCAAAAGATACACCAGAAAGCTTTGTATGGCATACATTTGATGATAATTCTGTTCCGTTGGAGAATTCACTCCTGTTTGTAGAAGCATTAAGAAAGAATAATGTTAAGTTTGAATATCATGTATTCCCGGATGGATGTCATGGATTGGGGCTTGGAACTAAAGAAACTGCTACAAAGGGTGGTAAACATTATCAGCCAGAGGTATATG
>JBNMGS010000106.1:0-6598 GCA_050872365.1 Lachnospira sp. | reverse complement strand
TATCACCACTCCATTACACTGGTCTACCTCATGCTGTATTATCTGCGCCGTAAACCCACTGTATTTCCTGTGCTGTGGCTGAAAATTACTGTCAAGGTAATCGACTTCAATCTCATCATACCTTACGCATGGTCTGACGCCGTCAAGTGAGAGGCAGCCTTCCTCAGTCTCATACTCCCCTGATTTACTTGTAATCACCGGATTAATCATTGCGAACTCAAATGGTCCTGCTGCCACAACGATTATCGACTTATTCACACCTATCATATTCGCTGCCATTCCGACACATATCTGCCTGTTGGCTTTCAGTGTGTCCAGAAGGTCGGTCACAACCTGCCTGTCTGCCTCTGTCGCGAGCTGTGCCTTCTTTGAAAAAATATGCTGTCCCTTTACAATCTTCTTTACCATTGTCTTTCCCCTAACCTATATTTCCAATATATTAAGCTTCAATTATCCAGCTCCACCACACATATGTCCCTGTGCGGATTCGTCTGAGCCAGTCCAAGTCTCACAATCCGTCCCTTAACCGGTGAAAAATGAATCTGCATAGCCTTCATTGCCATAATCATCTGCTCTTTTTCAAGCTTTTTACCAAGCGTGATGTGCGGAAACCAGCTATATGGCTTGTAACATTTATTAATTGTAACATCATCACGCACTGAAAATGTATCATAAACCGTTTCAGAAAGCTGCTGCAGATACTTGTCAAGTAGCGGTGACGCATACATAACATATGGGAGAAATTCTCCTATTGCAAATATATTTACATCACCCTGCTTAACGGCTGACAGCTTCTTAAAGTCCTCACACAGATTTTCCGGCTGTCTTGTTTCAAAACTCGATATCGTAAGATGCGGAGGTACATTATTCTCCGTCATATAAGTATTTCCGGTTTCCCTTGCAATAACATCAATGTACCTCTGTAATTTCTTCGTAGTACTATCATCAAAATAAGCTGAAATAAGAAACATCTGACATCTCCTTACTAACCAAGCACCTTTTTAATCTGCTTTTCATTTGCAACAGGGTAGACATCATGCATATAATCAGCAATTTGTTTCCATGAATCCTGTGGATTCTCAGAATAGCATGATGTCACATAATCATAACCATATATGTGTTCAGGTGACGAATACACTGCAACATCCCAGCCATACTCAAGCCCCTTCTTATTGATACGCTTTCTGAAATCATAATTACACAGATACATCTGCATCATAAGATTAGTTATTGCTCCGTCAAAGCCCTTCTCGCCATCTTTTCCAAAGCCAGCCATTTTCTTTAAATCACATGAATATATCTCATTGTTAATATTATCCTCAATAAAATTATCCATTATCTTCTTATGTTTAACAGGTGCTTTTCCGTCTTCATACAAAGCGTCAAAATCATATCCGTCTCTTCGATAATTAGCAAATACCGGAAACCATTTTTTCGAGATAAAACCTGCCTTCTTATCAAAGAATTTGCCATAGACAATATCATGTCTTCCTGCAATTATTGCACGCCACAGCCACGGATCTTTTTCCGTGGCATCACACCACCAGTAATCCGGTACAGTCCTCTCTTCCAGTGAGAATCCCGGAATCGCATTCTTAAAAAGCGGCAGAAATCCAATCTCATTAATATATTCAATTGCCTCATCTACTGTATGTATGCATTCCGGGTCATTCCAGTCCACGCCATACATAATCCATTCGCCTGATTCATTACCCATAATTATTTATCCGCATTTTTCAACTTATGATTAACAGCCATCGCAACTACACCAAGTAACACAATGAAAAGAGAGATAAACTGTGATGTAGAGAATATTCCAACTGCTCCTCTGTAATCATTTCTTAAAAATTCAATTGCAAATCTTCCAAGTCCGTAGGTTATGCAGTATAAGAATCCAATATTACCTGCCGCCATATGCTTTCCGGTAGTTTCCTTCCCGTCAGCCTTGCGCTTCATAACTGCAGTATAAGAAAATTTAGCTGCTATTATCATAAGAAATGCCATATTAAGGAAATCTGCACCTGATGATATAAGCTGTGTAGGAATAAGCTTAACTCCTGATGGAGCAAGTGAATCAGCCGGAAAAACAACTCCCCAGGCTGCGTCTGTCTGTCTTCCGTAGCAGCAGCCTGCAAGGAAACAGCCGATTCGTCCAAATCCCTGTGCCAGCGCTATCTCTGGCATTACTAAATCAAAATACTCAAGGAATGATAACTTCTTAATCTTTACATATATAAGGTTGCACAAAACACCTGCAATAAGTCCGCCATATACAACAAATCCAGACGAACCAAGCACTCCTAGCGGATTCTTAATAAAATCCTTAAAGCTTACTATTATGTACAACAGCTTTGCGCCAAGAAATCCCGAAACTCCCGCAATTATTGCGATATCAATAAGAGCCTCCTCTTTCATGCCCATCTTCTTGGCCCTGTACTCACCGACAAGCAGCGCCAGCACAAAACCTATACCAATCATAAGTCCGTAACCATGAATCACGAACTTTCCTATATGAAATAAATCTGTCTTCATAAAATCAACCTTCCTTTCTATCACCTGCGACTGCGCACCGCCGGCACATATCAGCATGCATAATCTTCTTACACCTGCAAATCAATCCTACGTCAGTCCCAGCTTCTCCTTCGCCATCGCAAGTCTTCTTTCAAATTCAGCATAAAATGCCTTATCATCTGTGCATCCAGCATATGTCGTCATGTAGAACAATCTTAAGTTAAATGTATTAAGAATCTTCACATTATCCTCTGAAAGTCCCGGCAGTGCCGCCTGAAGCTGCTTCACATACTCATGCCATCTGACGATATAAGAATCATACTCCGCAAGTCCCTCTATGCCAAGCCATTTTTTAAGTTTAATCTTCGAAAGATTATCCTTATTACACTCGCCCTTCTGCACAATATATTTAAAATGTGTCTCATCTTCCCAGTATCTTCCAAGCGGGAACATTCTGCATATTCCCGGTCTTATCGTATGTATATTGCACAGATTATCTTCACGGAGAAATGCACATCTTCCGTCTGATTTCTGCATTTTTAAGTTAGGCATAATAAGCCCGTCCACAACATTTAGCTCAAGCTCATTCATAGTAAGCTGTTCAAATGTTTTTCCTAACCCGGTTGTGAGCCTGTAACAGGCATATGGGTCAAGCACAATCGTACTTCCCATATTCTGGCAGCAGACAGTCTGACAGCCCTTACACGAGTTAGTATCAACGCGCACAAGGGCATTCTCAGTATACAGTCTGCCGTCCGATATATCTTCTAATGAAACGTTTCTTAACATTCTTTTTTCCTTTCAAATGTGTGCAAAAGATTATAAATTTTCCCACACATATTTACTTCATAAGTAACTATATTAAAAAATATGTATCAAATCAAGAACATTTTACTCCCATTTTTCGCCATAATGTGCTAAAATACATTCTTGTATATTTATTTTAGGAAATCTGATATTGAGAAAGGATTAAGAAAATGAAAGATAAGATTGTTACATTTGGTGAAATTATGCTTCGTCTCTCTCCTGAGAACAACGCAAGATTTACTCAGTGCAATGCATTTGAGGCTGTTTATGGAGGTGGAGAAGCCAATACTGCTGTGTCCCTTGCTAACTTTGATGTTGATGCTAATTATGTAACAAAGCTTCCAAAACATATAATCGGACAGGCTGCAATCAACTCACTCCGTCAGTACGGTGTAGGCGTAGACCATATCGTACGCGGTGGCGACCAGATTGGTATCTACTTCCTTGAGAAGAAGACAAGCCAGCGTCCAACTAACGTTATCTATAACAGAGCAGGTTCTGCATTTGCACTTGCTACCGCTGATGACTTTGACTGGGATGAAATATTTGACGGTGCAACATGGTTTCATTTTTCAGGAATCACACCTGCAATCTCTGATGAGATGACTAACATCTGTACCACAGCCTGCCAGAAGGCTAAGGAAAAAGGCATGACTGTAAGCTGTGACTTAAACTACAGAAGCAAGCTCTGGTCAAGCGAAAAGGCCTGCGAAGCAATGACTCGTATCTGCCAGTATGTTGATGTATGTATCGCTAACGAAGATGACGCTATCGGTATCTTCTCTATGAATCCTGCCAACGCTAATGGCGAGGAGAAAAATGCTTACATTGCCAAGGAACTTATGAAGAAATTCCCATTCAAGATGGTTGCATCAGTATGGAGAACAGAAACTTCTATCACAACATTCAAGCTCCAGTCAATGATTTACACAGAAGGCAAGGCTTACTACAGCAAGGAATTCTTCATGCACATTCTCGACTACATCGGTGCCGGAGACGCTTACTGCGCTGGTCTTATCTACAGCCTTATCAACCACTTCGATCCTCAGAAGGCTGTTGAATTCTCTAATGCTGCAAGCTGCTTAAAGCATACAGTAAGCGGAGATTACAACTTAGTTACAGTTGACGAAGTTATGAAGCTCGCTTTCTCTGATGCTGGTAACGAAGTTCAGAGATAATTAACAAAAAATTAGTACCACCAATCTTTAATTTTCGAGATTAGTGGTACTAATTTTTATATTACTATTCTATCTGATTCTGTCAATCTTTGTCTTGCCTGCAAAAGAAACCGTAAGAATACCTGCAAGGGATACTATAAATGCTATAAATGCCATTACAACATTTGATGTATCTCCGGTCTGAGGAGAATTGATTTCGTTTTCAATTGTATCATTTCCTGATTCCTGCGAAAAAACAAGATCAACTCCATTGTCATTGTAAGCAATCTTTCCTTCAAATCCTTCTGGAGCATTAATTTCAATTTCATCAAACTGTGATGCAACTGATGCACACTTAATAATTTCAGTATCTGATGATGGGACATAATCTTTGAAGTTAAGAACTAATTTTCCACCAAATTCAGCATTTCCTGTAATATCAACATAATCATTTTCGTTTGAAATTGTAAGCTCAAGAACACCGCCTTTATTCTGCTTATAATCGCCCTTAATAATTAAAGTATCGTCTGTATTTTCATCTATGATTGAATTATTTACAACACTGCTGTTACCAAATGCAGATGCATAATCAGCACGGATACTTCCGCCATCAACAATTGTATCTCCAGTATAGCTGTTATTACCAGAAAGAACTAACATACCACTTCCCTCCTTTGTAAGTGAACCAGTACCTGAAATATCATTTTTCCAATTATCAGCAGCATTAAATCCACCTTTTGATGCATCCATATTTACAGTCACATTTGTATCAAATGCTCCATATCCATTAGCAGCCTCGAAAAGATTAAGTCTTCCCCAGCCTTCTGCATCATCAAGAACCGAATATCCTGAAGAAATAGCAGTCGAATAAAGTATATATCTGATTTGTGAATCATCAAGGTAAGGATATCTTGATTCAAGAAGCGCTTCTGCTCCCTTAGGTACAACTGCTTTCTTAGTTGTATCTGCATTATCCTCTTTAATATTGTATGTCATTCTGTAAATGTATGTTTCTTTGTCTTTCTGATATGCATCATAATCGCTTTTTTCTTCAACAGTACTGTCATTTCCTGTAAGCTTTTTACCCGACTCTACAGCGGCAGCCTTCACATTTGAATTAGCACTATCATACAGATTAGATGCTGCTATTGCTGTCGATGTCATTCTTCCTCCAATAACATCAAGGCATGAATGCATTCCTGCAACTATTCTGTCATAACCAAGCTCACTTGCACGAAGCATAAGTTCAGAATATTGTTCAGGCACTGAATATGCCATCGCAATGGCGGCAAGATAAGCTGCATTCGTATGTCCGCTAGGATAACCTCCATCGTTTGAAGGATCGGATTTCTCCATTGTTTTAAGCGAAGAAAGAATTGTAACCTTTGAAAGTGTCGAATCCGTTCTTGCCCAACGGAAAGGTCTCATATATTTATAAAACTTCTTTGCTGGAGATGTACTTGCAGCTCCGCCTCTTAAATCTGCTACAAGGTCAACAATACCTGCATAATCACCTGTCGCATAAGCCCATGTTGCATCATTATGCACATCCATGTAATTGTTATCCTCAGCATCTGCCGGAACTGATGTGGACCATTCTGCTGTATTATCTGTATAATCAGATTCAGATTTTCCCGAATTATTATATTCAGCACTCTTTATAATGTAACTCTGCGCATTTACACCCTTTTTAAACTTATCTGAATATTTTCCAAGTCCTGAAATCATACTATAATTCTTATCACGGACATCATCATAAAAAGCAAGCACCTGCTGTGATTCAGATGCACCATTTCTTATTTTTGATGACTCTGCAATATTCATTTCATGAATTGTTTTATTAAGAATTGTTCCATTATCCCACGAAGTTCCGGGAGTAAAATAATTAAGCATTTCTGAAAGCACTCCGTTAGCGGGATTATCAATTGTATCCTTTACACCACTCTCACCATTCTTCTTATAATTGTCTACATAATAACCATAATCTGCACTCTGAGGTGTGATTGCTTCATCCTGTGCAAATACTGGCATAACCATTCCTGTTGCCAGAATTCCTGCTGTCAATGCACATAACGCTCTTTTTGCTTTTACAAGTTTTTTTTTTTTTGTCGTTTCTTTCTGCC
>JBNMGS010000105.1:0-6657 GCA_050872365.1 Lachnospira sp. | reverse complement strand
ATATAAGCTGGCTATATCGCTAAGAATCATACTGAGGCGTTCCTCACCTGCAGGTTTAATTATATAATTAAATGCATGTACATCAAATGCATTCTGCATATAATCAGTATGACTTGTTATAAATACTATTATCGCATTCTTACATTCTGACTTTATCCACTTTGCCAGACTTATTCCATTATCATCACCAAGCTCTATATCAAGGAAATATGCATCATATTGCTGGCAGGATTCATCTGATTCGAAGCATTCTTCAAGTTCTTCCTTAATATCAGCTACACTGTTATATACATCTGTCTCTACACTTATTCCCAACTGGTCTGCAACTTTGTCAAGAAGTCTTACAAACATGCCAGCCTGTACAGCATCATCCTCGCACAATGCCATTCTCATATTATTACGCTCCCTGTTGTTATATAGCACATTGACTTTTAATCACTAACGTGCCAGCCATCCGCCATCAACAGCCAATGTGAATCCATTCACATAATCTGATGCCTTAGATGCAAGATACACTACAGCACCTTCCATATCCTCTGGTGTTCCCCATCTTCCGGCAGGAATTCTGTCAAGAATAGCTTCACTTCTGTCTGCATCATCCCTTAACTGCGCTGTATTATTAGTAGCCATATAACCCGGTGCTATTCCGTTAACATTAATGTTGTACTTGGCCCATTCATTAGCCATAGCTCTTGTAAGACCTATAACTGCACTCTTGCTTGCTGTGTATGATGGAACTCTTATTCCACCCTGATACGAAAGCATAGAGCATACATTTATAATCTTACCGCCTTCCTCCTGCTTTATAAGCTGTCTTGCAAATGCCTGGCTTAAGAAAAATACCATCTTTTCATTTACCTGTATAACTGAATCCCAGTTTTCCTCTGTAAAATCTATCGCATCCTGTCTTTTAATAAGTCCTGCATTGTTAACAAGTATATCAACTCTTCCATAAGCATCTATAGCTGCCGCCATAACCTTATCTATAGAATTCATATCTGAAAGGTCTGCTAATACTTCAGTAAAGGCTCCTCCATCAGCCTCTATCTTAGCTTTAGTTTCTTCGCATGAACGTCTTGCAACTCCAAGCACCTTAGCTCCTGCCTGTGCGAGTGCAATGCTCATTCCCTGTCCAAGTCCTGTGTTGGCACCTGTAACAACTGCCACTTTTCCATCCAGCTTAAATAAATCTAATATCATATATTCTATTCTCTCTTTCTTAACCATCTCTTTTAGGGTTGTGTTTATCAATTCTAGACAAATAATAGTTATACCAAGCAAGCAACATATCTGTTTTCCCTGTTTTTCATATTAGAAAGCTGCTTAACTAGTTAAATCCTATGAGCTTATTCATAACCTTATAGCCTGTCTTTGATATTCCTCTTCCAACACGTCCCGGAATATTAACTGTACTTCCTAACAGACTGTATCTTAGTTCCTTGTAAAGCTGCTTATCTGTGTCCTTAACATACTTCCAGAGTTCTTTTTTCTTGTTAAGATTCTCCTCTGTTCCTGATATTATCAAGAATATTGATGAAACCTCCATCATTATTCTTAGATATGTCCTCATGTATTTTCTGCATTTTTCATTTTCTGGCTTCTCAGAAAGATATGAATCTATAAGTCTCTTGGTAACTCTTAACTGCTGATCTATTCTCGTTATCATAACTTTTTCGTTAACTGACTGATCATCTCGCCCTATGAAATATCTGTAGAAATTAGTATTTATATAATACATTTTCTTAACAGAAGGTAATGGTTCGAATACAAATATGTTATCTACATAGAATGTATGCTTTGGAAGTGTCAATCCACAATCCTTAATCAGCTGTGTCCTGTATATGACTGAATGCATGAGAATATACTGGTCAACTTTAAAATGTCCCATATCATCCCATCCAAACATTTTATCAACAGGAAGTGCATTTTCATAATGAATAACCTTTTTTCTTTTAGCACCAACCTTCTCATATACATAGTTAGCTATAACCATATCTGGAAGATCATCTTTTTCTACAAATTCCTTAAGCTTTGCAAGAATTCGCCTATAGCTTTTTACATCTACCCAGTCGTCACTGTCAACTACCTTGAAAAATACTCCTGTTGCATTGGCAAGTCCTGTATTAACCGCCTGACCATGACCTCCATTCTCCTGATGAATAGCTTTAACTATACCAGGATATTGTTCTTCGTACTTTTTAGCTATTTCTAAAGTGTTATCCTTTGTTGAACCATCATCTACTATGATAACTTCAACATCATCTCCTCCTGCAAGGCATGATTTAATGCATTTTTCCATATATTCTGCTGAATTGTAGCATGGAATTGCAAATGATAATAACTTCATATGTATAATCTCCTAATTAATATACTAAGCCTTTTCGTGCTAGCACGAACAGCGGCTGCACTTTCGTTCCTCCACTTTACGTGATACCCCCACGAATTGCTCCGCTGCTTCGCAGCTCTCGCAATTCTCCAAACATTCGGATTCCGCTGATTTACTTCGTAAATCGCTCCTTCCTCATGTTTGGGCGGGTCTCAAATGTAGCCGCTTTTTCGTGCAAGCACGAACAGCGGCTGCACTTTCGACCCTGGGGTATCACATCCTATCTGGGCACTTGATGCCTAGAAGGTCTGTGCAGGTTTCAAGAATGTTCTTTGTTAATGTAATAAGGGCTATATAGCTTTTCTTCTGTTCTTCATTTTCTTCGACAAGTATCCTTGTATTGTGATAAAATCCGTTGAATGCGTTGGATACTTCGTATATGTACTGACATATTCTATGAGGTGCATTGTCTTTATATGCACTTTCTATAACATCTGAAAACTTGATAAGTGAAAGAGATAATGTTTTTTCTGATTCTTCTTTGGCTGGAAGTATCTTAATATTATTAGTATCTCCTCCATTTTCTTTATATTTGGCAAGTATTGACTTGATTCTTACAATTGTATACAAGATATATGGACCAGTATTTCCCTCGAATGAAGCAAATCTGTCTATATCAAACACATAATCTTTCGATGCCTGGTTAGAAAGGTCACCATACTTAAGCGCTGCAAGTCCAACAATCTTAGATGTTTCTTCTGCTTCCTCATCTGATACCGAACGGTTTTCCTTTATCTTGTTCAGTACAGCATTATCTATATCTGCAATAAGATGTTCAAGTCTCATAACACCACCTGAACGTGTCTTAAATGGCCTTCCATCCTTTCCGTTCATAGTTCCGAATCCTACAAATGTCATATTAACATCCGGTCTTACAATTCCAGCTTTCTTTGCTGTTCTGAATACCTGTGTGAAATGAAGCTCCTGTCTTTTATCTGCAAGATATATATATGTATCTGGCTTATAAAGTTTTTCTCTTTCTACGATAGTCGCAAGATCTGATGTAGCATAAAGAGCTGCACCGTCTGACTTTCTTACAATACATGGAGGAAGTTCCTTAGTATCTGTCTCTTCTGCTATATCTACAACTGTAGCTCCCTGGCTTTCATATGCCACGCCATCTGCTATCATCTTATCAACCATCTCGTCTATATATGGCTGTGCATCACTCTCACCTTTCCATAAGTCAAATGATACATTAAGATTATCATAATTCTTTTTGAGATCCTTCTTGGAAACATTCATAATATGATGCCATATTGCCCTGCAGGCTCTGTCTCCACTCTGTAACTTGAGTGTTGATTCATGTGCTCTTTTTGCAAATGCTTCATCTACCTTTGACTTGGCACTTGCAGCAGGATATATCTCCTCAAGTTCTGCAATAGTAAAAGGTGGCTCTGTAGGATATTCTCCTGTAAATGTATCATCAAAATAAGGAAGATCTGGCTTTCTGTCTCTTAATTCTTCTATGATAAGACCCATCTGAAGTCCCCAGTCACCAAGATGTACATCGCCTATTGTCTTATTGCCGACATATCTGTTGATTCTCTTAACACTTTCACCTATAACAGCTGATCTTAAATGACCAACATGAAGAGGCTTGGCAGCATTAGCTCCACCAAAATCCACTATAACTGTCTTAGGCTGTTCATCATTCTCATATCCAAACTTCTCATCGTCTGCCATCTTATTCATATAATCAGCAAGATACTCTGTACTTATCTTAATATTAATAAAACCCGGCTTAACACTTTCTATAGATGCAAAAAGACTATTGTCCGAAAGCTTAGCTACTACCTCATCAGCTATCATAAAAGGAGCTTTCTTATATGCCTTGGCAGCTGCCATTGCACCATTGCACTGATACTCACATAAGTCTGGTCTGTTAGATACTGTTATTCTGGCATAGTCTTTTAAATATCCACATTCCTCAAATGCCCTTTGGAATTCTTCTATCATAATTTCAATTATGGTTTTCATATGCTCTCCATTCTTGTCTTTAATTTGTTAAATATAATCATATGATGTGAGTGTAAAAAGTAAGTTTTGCCACTCATTGATGTATCAGGATTGCTACATTGCTATGCAGTCCTTACATCATCATATACCTGTCAGTTAAACAAAAAAGAAGCTGTTGCACCAAGCTGATTATATATGTATATATAAATCACTTTTGTTGCGACAGCTTCTATAATTAAACGTTATTATTCAGATTCATATCAGTATTTCTAGAAAGTATTTCAAACTTTCTATATAATCTGAACAGTAAATAAAGCTGTATTTTGTTTAGTATAAGACACTTTCAAGAAAAAGTCCATAGCTCTCTGCCGGAAGTGACATGACAACATTCTTTCCATCCAGGGCAGCTTCTATATCAGATGCCTTTTTTAATCCGTTACCAACATCCAGCAGCATGCCTATCATATATCTAGCCATGTTGTGAAGAAAATCATCTGCAGTTATTCTGATATCACACTTATCACCATTCACTTCTATATCTACTGATTTAATATTCCTGACTGTTGACTTACTCTTCTTAGAAGTTGTAAATGCCTTAAAATCATGGCTTCCTACATAATACTGAGCAGCAGTTCTCATCGCTGATATATCTGGCACATCAAAAGTATGATATGCATACTTTCTCGTAAAAACATCTGCAACATTGGCTATATCAAGCTTATATACATATGTCTTTTCTTTAGCATTTAACTGGCTGTGGAATCTTTCATCTGCCTCTTCCACACGGTTAACCGCAATATCTCTTGGAAGATATCTGTTAAGATAATTCTTAATCTCTACAGCCTGATATCTGTCGTTTAACTTAAAATTAGCTGTCTGTGACAGTGCGTGCACACCCTTTTCCGTTCTGCAGCCGACATATATATCTATATCCTCTCCAGTCATTTTTTTAATTATCTCTTTAATCTTAGCTTCTATAGTATTAGATGATGAATCCTTACCCATACGCTGCCATCCATCATATCTTCCTCCGTCATACTGAAGCTGTAACTTATAATTATACATTATTCTTCCATAACCTTTTCAACTGTATTCACTATAACATCCATCTCAAAAGGCTTCTGTATGAAATCAGCTGCACCCATCTTAAGTGCCTCTATCATATTAGCCTTCTGTCCAGCCGCTGTAACCATAATAATCTTGGCATCCGGGTCATCATCTATTATTTCTTTAACAGCCTCTATCCCACCAAGCTTTGGCATTGTGATATCCATTGTTGTGATATCAGGTCTGTATATCTTAAACTTTTCTACACCTTCCGCACCATCTACTGCCTCGGCAACTATCTCATGCCCTGCCTGTTCAAGCATATTTCTTAAGAATTTCCTTGATGTCTTAGAATCATCAACTATCAATATTCTAGCCATAATTGTCCTCCGTTCCTATGTCATAATCCGGTATATGCTTATATTTTTATAATATAAGTGCCACAAGTAAAATTTTCATGCAAGCAGAAGCACCTTTTATACTTTTAACACTCACATCATTTTATAATTAAACTTCCAGCTTAATCTTATCATCTGCTACCATAATCAGGTTAAATCTATGTCCTTTCATAGAAAATGTAACCACGTACATACCATTGTCAGCCTTAATCTGTGTATCCTTATAAAATACTGGTGGATGCAATGCGACTTCTATATCTTCATAGCTTAACTTCGTTGCATATGCGCCATTAATAATGTTGATAAGCTCGCATATTGCATCGTAAGCATCAGAATCAAACTCGTTTAACTCTTCCTGTGAAAATACTGATGCTATGCATAACAGGTCTGCATCATCTCCAGCAATTCCCAGAAATACATCTATATCACCATCCATAAGCTGACAGCCTACGAACTTTCCTTCATATTCTTTCTGATATATAATTCTTTCCAGTTCCATGTCGGTACCTATAAACTGTGTGAATATTTTAAGTACACTCTGCATCTGCTTATTGTAATACTCTGTATTCATATCAAGGAACGTAGTAACCATATCGTCAATATTACCTTCCTTGATAACTTTTAACTCATTATCCGTAAAAACAGTACCAGCATGATTCTTAGCAATATATTTGTTAATCATCTTATCCTGCATATCCTCGCTCTCCTTGCATCTGATTATCTGTCAATTGTATATTTTCGTCGCTTTTAACTTTTAATTTATTATACATCATTAAGATACAAGTTAGCAATCACTTATTTCATTAAATTGATTAATAATTAACTTACTAAACACGATATTCCCGGCACAACCAAATACACTATGGT
>JBNMGS010000104.1:0-6664 GCA_050872365.1 Lachnospira sp. | reverse complement strand
GCTTATGAGAGCAGAGCAGATTATAAGACCTACCGGGCTTCTTGACCCGGAAATATCGGTAAGACCAATCGAAGGTCAGATAGATGACCTTATAAGTGAGATTAACAAGGAAGTCGAGAAGAAGAACAAGATTCTTGTGACAACACTCACCAAGCGGATGGCAGAGGATCTTACGGACTATCTTAAGGAAGTGGGCATAAGGGTCAAGTATCTGCATGCCGACATTGATACGCTTGAAAGACAGAAGATTATAAGGGATATGAGACTTGATGGCTTTGATGTGCTTGTTGGAATTAATCTGCTCCGAGAGGGACTAGATATTCCAGAGATAAGTCTTGTGGCTATACTTGATGCTGATAAGGAGGGATTCTTAAGAACAGAAACCTCACTTATCCAGACGATTGGACGAGCAGCAAGAAATGCAGAAGGACATGTTATCATGTATGCAGATACGATAACAGAGTCCATGGAAAAAGCTATATCTGAGACAGAAAGACGTAGAAAGATACAGCAGAAGTATAATGAAGAGCATGGTATAACACCACAGACCATAAAGAAAGCTGTAAGAGATCTTATAAGTATATCTAAGGCAGCAGAAGCAGATAATTCCAATGGAAAGCTTGATGTGGATTATGAGTCTATGAGCATTAAAGATCTTGAAAAGGTTAAGAAGCAGATTGAGAAGAACATGCGTAAGGCTGCAGCAGAGCTTGACTTTGAACAGGCAGCTATGCTTCGTGATAAGATGATTGAGATTAATAAGTATATTTATGAGGATAAGAAGTCTGGCAAGTAATAAGCGGGCAGATTATAAATTATAAAGTGATGGAGTGATTCTGATACATCTTTGAGTGGCAAAATTAAATTATTACGTTCACAATATTAGTATGATTAAGGATTAAGAAAGAAAAATAATGGAGATAAATAAAATATGGAAAAAGGCGATTACAGGAATTATATAAGAATAAGAGGTGCCAGTGAGCATAATCTTAAGAATATTGATGTAGATATACCTAGAGACAGCCTTGTTGTACTTACAGGTCTGTCAGGTTCAGGTAAGTCAAGTCTTGCATTTGATACGATATATGCAGAAGGCCAGAGGAGATATATGGAATCATTATCTTCATATGCAAGACAGTTCTTAGGACAGATGGAGAAGCCGGCAGTTGAGAGTATAGAAGGACCTTCCCCAGCTATTTCCATAGATCAGAAGTCAACTAACAGAAATCCACGTTCAACAGTTGGAACTGTAACAGAGATATATGATTATTTTAGATTGTTGTATGCAAGAATAGGTACACCACATTGTCCAAAGTGTGGCAAGATTATAAACAAGCAGACAGTAGACCAGATGGTTGATACTGTTATGGAGCTTCCAGAAAGAACAAAGATACAGATATTAGCGCCAGTTGTAAGGGGAAGAAAAGGTGAACACAAGAAGCTTTTTGAACAGGCTAAAAAGAGTGGTTATGTAAGAGTGATTGCAGATGGCAATATGTACGAGCTTACAGATGAGATTAATCTTGATAAGAATAAGAAGCATAACATAGAAATTGTTGTTGACCGTCTTGTAGTTAAAGAGGGCATTAATAAAAGGCTTACAGATTCCATAGAAACAGCACTTAAGCTTGCTGAGGGACTTATGACAGTTGATGTTATAGATGGTGAACCAATTAACTTTTCGCAGAGCTTTTCATGTCCTGATTGTGGCATAAGCATAGATGAGATAGAGCCAAGAAGCTTTTCGTTTAATAATCCGTTTGGTGCGTGTCCGGACTGTTATGGACTTGGTTACACAATGAATTTTGATGCAGAACTGCTTATACCAGACGAATCATTAAGTATAGATGAGGGGGCAATAGTTGGTATAGGATGGCAGTCTGTAAAGGATGAAGGAATCTTTTCAAGGGCAATTATGAATGCACTTGCAAAGGAATATAATTTCAGTCTTGCGACACCATTTAAAGATTATCCAGATGATATTAAGGATATGATTATAAATGGTACTAAAGGAAAGAGTGTTAAGGTACATTATAAGGGTCAGAGAGGAGTTGGAGAGTACGATATAGCATTTGAAGGTCTTATCCATAATATGGAAAAAAGATACAGAGAAACTTACTCAGACAGTGCAAAGCAGCAGTATGAGGAGTTTATGCGTATAAGACCTTGTAAGTCATGCCACGGACAGAGATTAAAGCCATCTTCTCTTGCAGTTACAATAGCTGATAAGAATATATATCAGATTACAGATATGTCTATTGTCAAGTTAAAGAAGTTCTTAGATGAGCTTGAGCTTACAGATAGACAGAAGTTCATTGGTGCAGAGATACTTAAGGAAATCAAGTCAAGAATACAGTTCCTTATGGATGTAGGACTTGACTATCTTTCATTGTCAAGAGCGACAGGCACGCTTTCAGGTGGTGAAGCACAGAGAATAAGACTTGCAACACAGATAGGTTCGGGACTTGTTGGTGTAGCTTATATACTTGATGAGCCAAGTATCGGACTTCATCAGAGGGATAACGATAAGCTGCTTGGAACACTTATACATTTGCGTGACCTTGGTAACTCAGTTATTGTAGTTGAACATGATGAAGATACTATGCGTGCCGCAGATTATATTGTTGATATAGGACCGGGAGCTGGACGTAATGGCGGAGAAGTTGTTGCGACAGGAACAGCAGCAGATATTATGGCATGTAAGGATTCACTTACAGGTGCATATCTTAGTGGAAGAATTAAAATTCCAGTGCCAGCTAAGAGAAGAAAGCCAACAGGCTGGATAACAGTCAAAGGTGCAAGGGAGAATAATCTTAAGAATATTGATGTTGATATACCTCTTGGAGTATTTACATGTGTAACTGGTGTTTCAGGTTCAGGAAAGAGTTCCCTTGTAAATGAAATTCTGTACAAGCATCTTGCAAAGTCCTTAAACCGTGCAAGATGTATCGCAGGCGACCATGATGATATTATAGGAATAGAACAGCTTGATAAGGTTATAGATATTGACCAGTCGCCTATAGGAAGAACTCCGCGATCTAACCCGGCAACATATACAGGTGTGTTTGATATGATAAGAGATCTTTTTGCGTCAACAACAGATGCCAAGGAAAGAGGCTATAACAAAGGTCGTTTCAGCTTTAATGTAAAGGGTGGACGTTGCGAGGCGTGTTCAGGAGATGGTATCATTAAGATAGAAATGCATTTCCTTCCAGATGTATATGTACCTTGTGAAGTGTGTGATGGAAAGCGCTATAACAGGGAAACGCTAGAGGTTAAGTACAAAGGAAAGAGTATATATGACGTACTTGATATGACAGTTGAAGATGCTGTTGATTTCTTTGAAAATGTACCATCAATAAGAAGAAAGATAGAAACACTTAATGATGTTGGACTTTCATATATTAAGCTGGGACAGCCATCTACAGAACTTTCAGGTGGTGAAGCACAGAGAATAAAGCTTGCTACAGAGCTTTCAAAGAGAAGTACAGGAAAGACTATATACATTCTTGATGAGCCTACAACAGGATTGCATTTTGCCGATGTACACAAGCTTGTTGATATACTTCATAAGCTTGCAGAGGGTGGCAATACAGTTGTAGTTATTGAGCATAATCTCGATGTCATAAAAACTGCCGATTATATTATAGATATGGGACCGGAAGGCGGCGACAGAGGCGGTACAGTTATCGCAAAGGGCACACCGGAAGAGGTTGCAAAGGTTAAGAAGTCTTATACGGGACAGTATGTTAAGAAGTATTTGTAATTACAGTGCAGATGATTGTGTTGTCGGTGAGATTCCATTTATATGTGATACTTTAATATATAAATTGGGAATCTTAAAACATGATGCAATTTAGGATGAGTTACAAAGAGATTGCTTTGCACATACTTAATAAATGATAAGAATTTAAAAAGTGACATTTAATTACTAGGAGAAGAAAATGGTATCAGGCATTATATTTGATATGGACGGTATTCTTATAGATTCAGAAAGGCAGTCTAATGAAGGCTGGCTCTGGGCGGCAGAGCAGCTTGGCGTAGATATGCCGATGTGGCTTATAGACAGCTTCAAAGGTGCTCCGGCAGAGCTTTGCTGTAAGTTTTTTGATGATTATTACAAAGGAGCAATCGACTACTGGAAAGCTAAGGAACTTAGAACAAAGCATGTATACAAAATAAGGGAGACTGAAGGTATTCCTGTTAAAAAAGGTGTGAAGGAAGTATTTGAGTATATAGGTAATAACGGGCTTAAGTGCGCGGTTGCCACATCGACAAGGCGTGAAAGTGCCGAGAAAACACTTCATACAATAGGCGTATGGGATTATCTTGATGCGGTAGTGTATGGAGATGAAGTTGAACATGGAAAGCCGGAACCGGATATATTTCTTCGTGCTGCAGAAGCAATAGGTGTCAGTCCGGCAGATGCTATAGTGGTTGAAGATAGTATCAATGGAATTAAGGCAGGATATGCAGCAGGTATGAGAGTTGTCCATATTCCAGATACCATAATTATAGATGATGATATAAGAAAGTTCACTTATATGGTGTGTGATGACCTTAATGGACTTATTGATGTTGTCGAAAGCATTAATAAGCCAGTTATTAACAGGAAAAATGTTATTAATACATTTGCAGAATATGTAAGAAATTACGACCCATCCGATGGCAAGATAAAGCTTAAGATAGATCACACATACAGAGTAGCTGGTCTGTGCCAGAGTATTGCAAAGTCACTTGGCTTAAGTGGAGCTGATGTAGATATTGCGTGGCTTCTTGGAATGTTACACGACATAGGAAGATTTGAGCAGATAAAACGTTTTGGTACATTTAATGATGCACATTCGGTAGATCATGCAGAATTCGGGGCAGATCTGTTGTTTAAGGATGGACTTATAA
This sequence comes from Lachnospira sp., assembly GCA_050872365.1. GTDB lineage: Bacteria > Bacillota > Clostridia > Lachnospirales > Lachnospiraceae > Lachnospira. The sequence continues at coordinate 1,765 of JBNMGS010000104.1, read as the reverse complement.
GAAAGTTTGCAGAAGGATATTATGAGAAATGTGAGCTTGCGGACTTAGCGAATGATGAAGCTGGGCAGGTATACAGCAGACAAGGATATTATGAGGAAACTAAGTTAAATAGTGAGCAGGTAAAATTTAGTGAAGGTAATTTTCGTAATGGACAGATAAATTGTGAGAAAGGACAGTTTGATAGTGGAAAATCAATATTAAAATCACAATATGAAAAAAATGGAATGAAGAAGGATGCCGGATTGCTTGAGCTGGCAATAAGACAGCATAATAAATATCGTGTAAAGGAAGGTCTGACTGATAGAGAGCTTATGTTCTGTAATATACTACGTGATGCAGATAAGGTTGATATATTTAAGGTAAATGCGGATATTCCAATGGAAATAATATACGATGTAACAACAGATGAGCTTAAGAACGGAGTTATAACTAAAGAAGTGCTTGATAGTTTTTATAAGAGGGAAACAGTACTTAAAAGTGTTAGAAAGAGTGCCGTTGACCATATAGTAGGACATATCTCACTACTTTTTGAACTTGTATATCCGGAAAGCTACAGACAGGCTAAGAAACAGGGATATGTGTATAAGTTGCTGAACTTTAAATCTAATGTACCAGAAGTTAATGCAGAGTTTGATGGTATGAGGAAATATGTAGATGAATTTCTTAAAGAGATTTAAAAATAAAGTTTGGAAATAAAGATTAAAGAATATGCTTGTCTTTATACCGCTTGTTTACTATAATAAAAGTATATATGAGTTGTAGATGTGTTGTATATGCTTATATATACTTTGAAAGCAACATAAAAATAAATTACGATAAAAGTAATAATTGCTATGAATAAACTGTTATGTAAAGTAACCAAACTATATATGCATGTTATGTCTGGGTATTTGTTATGATTAGCTGATTAAAGTTAAAGTATAGAAGTGCAGATAAATATATCTTCGGCGCAAACTTATGATTAGGAAAGGGACAATATGAATCAGGAAAAGGTTATAGTTATTGACTTTGGCGGACAGTACAACCAGTTAGTTGCACGTCGTGTCCGTGAATGTAACGTATATTGTGAGATATATTCTTACAAAACACCTATTGAGCAGATTAAGGCGATGAACCCTAAGGGCATTATCCTTACAGGTGGTCCAAACAGCTGCTATGAAGAGGGTGCTCCTACTTGTACTAAAGAGCTTTTTGAGTTGGGTGTTCCAGTGCTTGGATTGTGTTATGGCGCTCAGCTTATGCAGCATGTACTTGGCGGCAAGGTTGAGAAAGCTCCAGTAAGAGAATATGGAAAGACAGAGACATTTGTTGATAAGAGAAGTGCTTTATTTGGAGATGTTTCAGAAAAGACTATCGTGTGGATGAGTCATTTTGACTACATTTCACAGGTTGCACCAGGATTTAAGATAGTTGCGCATACAGCAGACTGTCCAGTGGCGGCAGCAGAGTGTGCAGATAAGAAGCTTTATGCAATCCAGTTCCATCCAGAAGTTCTTCATACACAGGAAGGTACTAAGATGCTTCACAACTTTGTACGTGGAGTATGCGGATGTGCTGGTACCTGGAAAATGGATGCATTTGTTGAAAATACTATTAAGGAAATACGCGAAAAGGTTGGTGACGGAAAGGTATTACTTGCACTTTCTGGTGGAGTCGATTCATCAGTGGCTGCAGGTCTTCTTTCAAGAGCTATTGGAAAGCAGCTTACATGCGTATTCGTAGATCATGGTCTTCTTCGTAAGAACGAGGGCGATGAGGTTGAGAG
>JBNMGS010000103.1:0-6700 GCA_050872365.1 Lachnospira sp. | reverse complement strand
CCGCTGTCACTAACTGTACCTATAAAACGTATAACCAATGGAACATCTGCCTTAGCAAGCTTTTCTATAATTCCCTGGTTTGTATTGCCCTTGGCATAATACGTTTTGCCACTTGAAACCTTCTTACATTCTGTTTCATGTCCTTTTTCATTGCATGCCTTGCCAACAGAATTAAGTATATTACCTATACCTTTGACTGTTACTCCCTCATATGATAAAGTCACATCATTCTTATTGTTATCTGTTACATATAAAACTATTGTATTATCTTTGAGTGTTCCGTCATCCTTATATGCACCAACTCCGTCTGTATAATTAAAATGTGCATATCCCGAACGATCCTGTGCATCTACTGTTATCCCACTCTGTGTATATGTACCTTTTGTAGTATTAACCGTAAGCGTATAACTGCCCGGAGTTATTCCGGGAATATCTATACGTACTCCATCTCCTTTGTCTCTTACAAGATATTCGAAATCCTGTCCTGTAAGCTTACCTGATGATGCTCCTGAATATGACACTTCTGTAACATCACTATCGCTTATTCCCGATATTTGTGCATAGATACTTTCGTTAAAACCACCTGCACTTGTAAAAACCATCTGTTCTTCAGCATTTACCACTGACAAATCTGTAGCTGTCAATGATACCGCAAACAGACCAAGTGACATAACAATGCCAAGCCCTTTTTTTATCCAACTCCTCATAATTATACCTCATTCCTGCGCCCGTCCTCTGCATATCAGTTTTTGTCAGATGCATACATACGCAAATTCCGCTTGCAAAACCGGATATCAATCCGATTTTCATACTATACCTTTCTCCTATATTTTTGTGCATTTACAACAATTATTTTGTGCACACAAGATAATATATAGCATATTTTCACAATTTCTTCAATATATTTTATTTATCTTGCATATGTCAATTCTTCATTTTCATTATTATAATCAAATTTACCATCATTCTTTTCTTCAATAGCCTTAATAATGTGGTAAGTGTATTCATTATAAGGAGTTGGTATTCCAAGCTCTTTTCCCATACGCATAAGTGCACCTGAAAACATATCTATCTCCGTGTGTCTTTTGGCATCTATATCCTGAAGTGTAGAATATCTTGCTGTTGGTGGTACCGCACTCCCACGTACTGATGAATTATCTATAACACTGAAGTCTATCCCCTTAGCTTTAGCTATTGCTTCAAGTTCATGCCTTAATCCATCACTTATAGCCTTCATATGTTCACTATCCCTGTAACATCCAACCCCTGCTCCCAATACTGCCTGAGGAAGATTATTACTGACATTAAGCCTGAACTTACTCCACATTTCTTCTTTTATATGCTCTGTCACCTTATAATTAAGTCTACTGGCTGCAAAAAGTTCATCTATTGCATTTATTCTCTCACTTATATGTATCTGTTCTGACACTCCATTTACTGAATATTTCTGACCTGATGCTTCACCGAAAATAATTCCTATTGTTGTTTCCGGATTAAAATAATACCCTTTGCCTTCCCTGTGCGAAGCAACCTTTATAAGTGAGTATACAATATGTGACATGCCTATCCTTTCCGCAATTATATCCTCGCTGTCAACGCCATTCATAAGACTCATAACTATTGTATTTTGTCCTATAGCTGTGCTGATATTGTCAAGTGCTCCTTTTAGTGCTCCATATTTTAATGAAACTATCAAAAGGTCAACACCTGTATTATGCGCTTCTTCTGGTGTCCACACCTCTGGTCTGTATACTTCATCATTTATAAGGCAGCCTTCTTTTTTCAATCTTTCATACCGCTCCCCATTCGCTATCACACCCAGTCTTACATTGTTCAAACCGGCAAGTCCCCATATAACATATGAACCTACGGCACCTGCTCCTAATACTGCAACTGTCTTTATTCTCATAAATAATCCTCATTTCTGCGCACATTTTTTACGTAACGAGTTTGTATTTAGCGCGCACAGATACAGACCCAGGGTGTAAAATCTGTTTTTTATGCTAATCTTCATTTCCATACTTATTTTCTTTAAAAACAGATTTATTATAATAACAACTTAAAATGTGTATTGCAATTTTTCACATTCATTGCTTTATAAACAGATTTATTATAATAACAACCTCAGATATAAGCAACTCAATTTATCTATGGTAATTACTCAACTGCTTCGTAATTCACGCAATTCTCTAAAAACAAAATGAAATAAAATCTATATTCATAACTTTTCATTTCATTGTTTGTATAAGACAGCACAAGCACATATTAAAGGCGCACTGAAAAAAAGCGCATGGAAAATCATCTCATGCGCCTTTTTCTATATACCCTATATTATCTTTTATTTTCTGCCGGGGACTTAGCTGTACAATATCTTGATACAATTATCAAAATGTATTTTACCCCTGGCTAATGCGTACAGATTGTTACATTGCCCGCTATTCATGCAATATTTCCAATTAACAATCTAATATGCAACTCCATTAGATACTTCTACATAGTAAATATTAACTCCACCATCCTCAGCTATAAGATAATATTCACCTGCATCTGGTACTCTGAATGAAACTGACTTAAGTGAATTTCCTGGAATCTTTGATGTAGCTGTAACATCATTTCCATTCTTGTCAACAATCTTAATAAGTCGTGATTCATCTGTACTTGAGCTTGTAGCATATACCTTTATCTTAGATTCACCAGCTGTCTTAAAAGCAATAGCTCTTCCACTTGTGCTGCCCTTGCCGGAAAGCTTGATTCTTCTTGTAAAGTCTATACCTTTATATTCTTTACTGCTCTTATCTACTGTAACTGCAGCCTTACTTCCGGCAACAATCTTAAATCCATCTACAGTGTATGTTGATTTTAACTTTCCTGTCTTAACATCATTAGCATTAAGAACAAGCTTAGTACCGCTTACTGTTGAATCTGTCTTTGATTCTGTAGCTTTAGTTGCTTCTGTTGTTTTTTCAGTTGCTTTTGTTGCTTCTGTCGTCTTTTCTGTTGCTTCTGTAGCTTTAGCTGTTGTAGCCTTTTCTGTTGCCTTTGTTGTGCTTTCTGTTGCTTTAGCTGTTGTAGCTTTTTCTGTAGTCTTTGTTTCCTCTTGTGTTGCCTTTGTCGACTCTGTTGTCTTTTCTGTTGGTTTTACCTCACCAGATGTCTTAACTGCAACACTTATAACCTGGTTAGAAACATTAAAGTGTGCTCCAAGTGTTGAATAACTTCCCTGTGTTTCATAGAGTCCCTTCATATTAATAGTTCCGTCAGCATTTCTTAACTGCTTATCTACATTACTATTAAGATTAATTGAATTATCAGTATTCTTAAACATACCTGAAACAACAGATGGATTATCTACTACCGTTCCCTTCTTGTCTCCACTAACAATAGGTGTTGGTAATAATCCTGATAATCTGTAATACTTACCTGTATTGTAATATATTGAATCATTCATATTACCTGTAAATTTATCTGAATCAATTGCATCAGCTGAAACAAGTCCCACATACACTGCCTTGTTTGATGCTCTGTAGCATAAGAAGTTACCTTTCTTTGCTGACTTACCATTACCCCATGCTGTAGCATTCATAATTGTAAGACCAGATGGGTTATTATTATCAGTAAATCCTGTTGCTCCATTATTAAATGAAAGACAGTTAAGTACAACATGAGGTGTACCTATACCTGAACCACCAAGCTTGAAACCATTCATATCACCGTTAGCATAATGAATTCCGTTAGATAATGTTCCATTACCAAATGAAACACAGTTTCTTATAGTTATAACACCAATAGGACCTGTAGCTGATTTGGCAAAAAGATCCCATCCATCATCTGAGTTGCAATATGATATACATCCATCAAATACATTACCTTCTCCGCATGTAAGCTTGGCTGCAAAACCATCTGCATTTTCACCTGTACCACCCTGGTCTGGGTAATCGCAGTTATCAAATGCTGTACAATTGATTATAAGGTTGTTTGATGGCCATAAATCCTTAGTTGCAGCTGTTGTATCATATCTTGATATCTGAAGTCCTGAATCTCTGTTTGCTTCAAATACACATTTTTCAAAAATATTATTGTTACCAGCAAGTAACACACCGTTATCACCTGCTCCATAGAAGTTGATTCCCTCGAAATACCAGTAATCTCCATCTACAACAACACCTCTGTTTGCACCATCAAGTGTCTGCGCTGAGAAATCAAACTTAACATCTGCGCCATCAGCTGCCTTAACTACTATATAAGCACCGCTGTTTCCATTCATGGTATTATTAATAACTATAGTATCTGTGAACTTATAAGTTCCACCCTTAACTATAATAACGTCTCCAGCCTTTGCATTGCTTATAGCTGTAAGAATCTCAGATGCTGATGAAACATACTTTGCATTCTTAAAATCTGAATCCTTCTTTGTGCTTAAATCTGTATATGCACCTGAGTAAGTAAGGCTTGTCTTATCATAGCTGTTCTTAGTATCTGAAACTGCTCCTGTAGTTTCCTTCTCAGTTGCCTTTGTTGCTTCTGTAGCTTTGGCTGTAGTAGCCTTTTCTGTGGCCTTTGTTGTAGCTTTTTCCGTAGACTTTGTTGTGCTCTCTGTGCCCTTTGCTGTTGTAGCTTTTTCTGTGGCCTTTGTTTCCTCTTCTGTTTCTTTTGTTGTTTCATCTGTTGAAGGTTCTGGAGTTACTATGCTGGCATTAGTTCCACCAACGGCTACAAGCTCTGTATTCTTATAATTAGTAACTGCAGCTTTTAACTCTTTATCTACAGCATATGCTATATCATCCTCATCACTGAACTTCCAGTCAATAACACCTCCGCCAAGACTTCCAGCTCCCTTAGAAGATGTAACAAGTGCTGGAACATCCTTTGCTGCTACAAGACTACCTGACTTTACTCCAAGATCCTTAGTTGTATCAAAATTATCGTATGTTGTGCCACCAGCTACTGTCTTGTATGATGATGGTACCTTTTCACCTGCTGATGCTGCAAGATATGCATCAAATGTTGTAGAATCAGCTGCTTCACCTGTAACTGATGCTGCATTAGCATATATGATACCTGTTGCTCCGACTATTTCATTGCCATATGCTTTGATAATACCACCATTCTCACCTGAGAATGTGCCTTCACCTAAAGCATCTGAGCCCTGGTTAGATGAAAGCATAGGATACTTACAGTTTCTAAAGTAGTTGTTCTCTACATATACAGAAGAACCCATCGTTGAACCTACGCCATACTTTGCATTGCCATCATAATAATTGTTATACATATGTACTGACATAGTTCTTACTCTTGCATGTCTTGAGTCAGAATGGTCAAACCAGTTATGATGATATGTAATATAGTTAGGACCGCTCTCACTCTTCATTCCACATAATGAGCATTTACCTGAATCATAAAAATGTACGTATGAAACTGTTATATACTGTGAATCACCCTTTATATCTATAGAACCATCACCCTTTGCCTGGTCAGCATCACCACCAACCTTGCCATAGTAGAGGTCTACATTATGTATCCATACATTGCAGTTAGCTGTATCAAGTGAGATTCCGTCATCCATAAAGTTAAGTATAGAAAGGTTTCTCATTTCTACGTTACCTGCATTTCTTAAAAGGAATCCGAAGCCGTTTATACTTGCATCTTCTCCTACTCCTTCAAAAGTCACGTTAAGGTTAGAATAAGCACTTGCTCCTTTTATCTGTACACCCTCAGATGAGCTCGAGAACTTATCCATAGCTGAATCTGTAAGACATCCTATTACTCTTACATCAAGTGCCCTTGTTTCTACACCCTTGCTGGCACTCTTTGTATACGCATCAATAATTGTCTGGAGCCCTGTATACTCCTTCTCGCCCTTTGCTTCCATAATGCCTGCTGTTACAGTTTTAGCATTATCATTAGTTACATAAAGAACGATTGCATCACTCTTAAGTGTTCCATCTTCGTTATATGCTCCTGAACCTGTCTTATATCTTGATTCAGAAGAAAATGCGAAGCCTGATCTGTCATATGAGCTTACATTAAGAATGTCTGTAACTTTAGCCTTGGCTGTTACTTCTTTTCCATTCTTTACCGGTACTACCTTGATAACATAGTCTCCTGCCGAAAGACCCATGGCATCTACTCTGTAGTAATTCTTATACCTTCTTATAAGTTCGTTGTCGATTCTTGCATATGCTGAATCTGACTGTGAAGCCTTTTTGATATATGCTGTATATCCATCGGCTTCCTTATCAACAGACCACTCTGCATAAGCTGATTCAAGCCAGCCCTGCGCTGTTCCATTGAACTGTACTGCTCCAACCTCTGCCTTGGCAGTAGATAATGAAGCTGGAATAATGACACTTACAACCATTAATGCTGCAAGTATCCACGCCCATCCTTTGCGGGCACCCTTGCTAATATTAGCTTTCATGTTTTACCTCCTCATGCACTTGTTTGTGCAATATGCTTTTGCATATGATGTCTTACGCGCTAATATTAGCAGTATTGCACAAAAAAGTACAGAGAATAACATGGTAAATTAGTACCATTTATTACGATTTTGTTTCGGATTTATTAAAAGATTGTATGCATAATTAATATATGTTATTGTTGTTTAATTGAATTTCAGTAATTAACGAACGGACGACAAATATAAGCTACAGGCAGTCCTGCACACTATGTTCAATGCCAGAAGCTTTGATTGGATATTTCT
>JBNMGS010000102.1:0-6737 GCA_050872365.1 Lachnospira sp. | reverse complement strand
TTATTTCACAGTATGGTGGACCAGATGGCGAGCTGGGGGCATCTATGAGATATATTTCTCAGCGATATTCTATGCCTTATAGAGAAGTATCAGGATTGCTTACAGATATAGGCACTGAAGAATTAGCTCCTAACCTTTGGATATGATAGCAAATACCCATAAACAGCGGCTTTACAGCTTTAAGAAAATCTCTAATCTGAAAGAATTCTCTATATATCTTCCTATTCCTGGCTTAGATGGCATATCGTTATAGTAGATTATCTTATCAATGCAGCTCTTTAAAAGAACATTCTTATCAGCTGCGGATATGTCTGAATCATCAAGCGAACTAAGGCAGTCTTTAAAGGTCATTAACTTATCCTCATAGTCAATCTTAACCGGAATATTATTTTTTTCATCAGCAATCTCTTCCTTAACATTAAGAATACGTTCCTGCAGCTTAGAATTACGTTCAATATATTCTTCCTTAGTGTATATGCCATCCTCATATGCATCCTTCTGTCTTACATCCTTGTTGTACAATCTGTTAAGCTCCTCTTCAAGACTTGCTATGCGGAGTTCGTGCATATCAATATTATTATTTTCCTGTTCTTTAAGCTTTATTTCAAAGTCAGATATAGCGTTGGCAAGAGATACTTTAATCTTTGCCAGGATGTCTTCATATTGTGCAGACTTGGTGTGGCATATAGCCTGCTGGTTGCAGAGCATAATAGTAGTGACTTTTCCTGTGTGGCTTCTCTTATCAACATATTTTTTCATAGACATACCATGGCCACATGTACCACAGAAGAGAAGACCAGCAAGAGGATTGCGCAGCTCCTTGAACTTCTTAACCGAAGGAGTAAGACCTCTTTTGTTTTTGGCTGCTTCAAAGGTATGTTCATCTATTATTGCTTCGTGCTTGCCATCTACACATATAACATCATTTCCTTTGTTGCGTGGACGTACTTTCGTTATCTGTTCGTTTTCCCACTTTTTTACAACTTTGCGATTGTTCCAGACAACCTTGCCTATGTATATAGGATTGTCTATCATATCCCTGATAGTGGCAGCAGACCAGTTATCAGACTTAAGAGGTTTTATGTGCATACTATCAAGTGTTCTTGCTATGTTAGTGAAACCCATATTCTCATCAATATACAGATGATACATAAGCTTTATTACATCCGCTTCCTCTGGAATAATCTCTAGCGTATGACATTTATCTTTACCGGATCCTAAAGTTATCTTCTTGTAGCCATATGGACGTACAGAGCATATATAATTACCCTGCCTTACAGAAGCTACACGGCCTCTGTTTAGTATCTTCTTAGTGTATTCAAGATAATCATTTCCCCTGGTTAATTCCATTTCAAAGAATTTGCGGTCATATTCATCAGATAAATTATATGTTTTGCCCGGAGTAATAACGGCAGTATTAGTGTATCTGAATGAATTGATAATCTGGCCACAATCCTGTAAGTCACCTCTTGATAGTCTCTGTGGCTCTACGATAAGGACACCGGATATATTACCTGTTTCCAGTTCTTTAAGAAGCTTCTGCATAACAGGTCTATCCTGTATAGTTTCTCCGGAGACAACTTCCCTGTATATACGCTTCTCCGGTATAACTTTGCCATACTCTTTCATACAATAGTCCTGAAGTATACGTTCGTGTTTTGCCAGTACTTCTTCAACAGTCTGCGCCGGATCATCAGAACGGGACTTTCTTAGATAGATAATTATGCTGTCAAAAGATACCATATCAATCATCCTTTCTTGTAAAGTATATGTGAGTTTAGGTTATGTAACTCAAAAATGGGTACAAAAATAACACCTACTTGCAAAAGCGGTGCTATGAATGATATAATATGGCTTGCTTAGGGCGGTATTATATCATAAGCACAGCTTATGTAAGTATCGTGGTAAAAGCTCTTGTGTTGGTAGCACAGGGGCTTTTATTTATATAATGTAAAAAGGTGGTAACCGAAGCTACCACCTTACTAACAAATGAAATAGGTGGGGTGACATTCCCACATCTCCAACTAGGGTGACGGCTGCCCGTTCCGTCCTCAGATTTCATTTGATATAGTCTATGTTTTTGTAGCTTCAATTATATATTAGTTCTTCAAAATGTCAATATTGGTTATATATCTGTTCTTATTAACGTGAAGGAGATATTAAGCAATCCCCCATTCATTCTTACAATCTTCAAGAGAGTAACTTTCGTCTTTATCTGGACTATTCATATAATCCTGATAAAGTTCTTCACAGAAATCATCATCAGCTTGTGCTAGTTTTTCTCTTTCATTCATAGCAATATCTCCTACATCTATGATTTTGTTGATATTAACAAAATGGTTATTTATTTCCAACTTTTTCCATTAATGCATCCTGTAGTACTTGCGAGAAGTTAATGTTAAGCTGAATGGCCTGTTCATTAAACCATTTTGGAATAGTAAGAGTTCTTATACACATAATTCTTCGTAAGCGTAACTGTGTTCATACATATATTCTGGTGAACAGTCTATATCTTCGTTAAGCCAAGTAATAACACCGTGAACAATCTTAAAGTTCTTGAATACATCAATATCATTTAAAGGTTCAAATGCATTACCAGTTAAGATGGAAGCATCAAACACTCGTTTTTCACCAGTCGAGAATGTGATAAGCATCATAAGATGGTCAGTAACTTTTGCATCAATTACTTTGATAGAGTCAACAAAATTACCAGCGTATACAATTCCATTTACTTCATACATAATAATTTCCTCCTGTTCTTATAATGGATTAATTTTATTGAAATGATTACCCTGAACTGCATTATTCCAGGCTTCATATACTTCATTTTCGTGTATTGCAAGCCAGCCGTTAATTATGCGTAACTGCTTTGCTGGTATTGAACCAGCCAGAAGCTCACCATCAATGGCTATTACTGCTTCATAATCTCCATAAAAGGCGTGTATATGAGGTTTGTGATGTTGCTGGGTATCGTTAAAATACATCTTGATTATTATTCCATAAAATCTGCTTATCTCTGGCATTTTATACCTTCTTTCTGTCTTAGTTTAATCCTATTTCATTCATAGCATCTTCGGATGATACAAATTCAGAACAATCATGGTCATTTTTAATATCTTCAATCATTTTCTTATCAAACTCATCAGGCTCAACAGTTTCTATATCAGTAGCTATAAGTCCTTTTGCGTAAGCTAATATATACCCAATCTTATAATCAGGCATATTGTCAATTAACTGTAATAACTGTTCCTTTTCACTCATAGTAATACCTCCTAATCATAGTCTTAATTAAATATTATTCCCACATATCCAACACATAAAAGGTTGGTTCAAAGCCGATAATTATTCGTCATCATCATCATCATCAAGAGAGTATGCGTTAGTATAGTTAGAATCAGAAGAAAGAGATTGACGATATTCGCCAGCTACCATTGTTTTATTAAATTCTGCCGTTGGTTCTATTTCATCAACTATCTTTTCAAGCTCATCTATAGATATCTTGAAAAATTCCTTACGCATATTAACTTTATTTACACGTCTGTCATTAAGTATTTCGTGCATCTTATTCTCAAGAGCTACGGCATCTTTAGAAAATATAAAGCTATGTACATCAAATTTAAAAGGAACGCTAGCGTTTCCAAGTTCATTAATTCTGTCCTGTGGTTCAAGTCTACGTGTCATACCTACTTTAAATACATCTTCACCAAAAGAGCCTAAGTTACTTATTATATAAACAGTACCAGCTTTACCATTTTGTAAGTTAGTAATTTCATCCTTTTTAACAATTACTTCACCTAATTGAGATTGAAGTTCAAGGATTCTTGCCTTAAGCTTATCAATTTCTGATTCATCAGTAGTATTTGATATAGTATCTTGTAACTTACTAATTTCAGTATTGAACTTTTCTTCTTCTTGTTGAATATGTTTCTTTTCACGTTCAAGAGCTTTACGTTCTTCAGCTTCCTGTCGCATTTGTTCTTTAAGAGCCATCTGTTCTTGCTTAGCTTGCTCACGTTTAACATAGTAATTATATTCAATTTTAACAGCATTAATAAAGAGATATTCTAATTCGCCTATGAACTTTGTAAGAGTACCAGCAATAGTCTGATTGCCTTCGCCAGCAATCTTAAGGTATTTTGCAGAAATATCTTTTACATGTTCGATTGCAGTATCTAGCTTTTCATATTTTAGTGCATATAATACATTCTGTAATTCAGCTCTTAATGCTATTACCATTAGGTTGTAGATAGCTTTATTAGCTTTGGTTGTATATCTGGCTGAATATTGCTTTAAAAGATTGTCTATAAGCTTTTCGTTATCTCTATAAGCTTTTCGCAGACTCTTTACGTCCATACAATGTAATTTAAGAATTACTGAAGGAGCAATTTCTTCTGCATCTTCTAAATCACTCGTGCTTAATATGCAACTATTATAAGGAATTTCTAAATTTATGAAGTTATCAAATGCATAAGAAAAACTTTTATACAATTCTTTGGAACGTGATATTTTACGCTGCTGGGTTGTAAGAGATTTTTTTAGTTTATCATCCTGTTGCTGCAATTCATTAATTTCAGTTCTCAATTTATCAATTAATACATTATTACTCTGTATTTCTTCGTTGAGAGAATCAAGGTTAGCCTTTGCTTCGCTTTCAGCAGAAGCAATCTTTGCCGCTGATTCCTGTTCTATTTGTTCAATCTTTTTCTTTGTTTCTATATATTCAGTAACACCTAGCTCATCACAGGTTTGTTTCATTTCAGAATATTCCTGCGTTAGTTGATTGTTCTGATTGAATGTTTGTGTGAATAGTTCTTTTTGTTTCTTATCATTTACAGCTTTTATGATAAGAAGAATAATGCCGATTATAGGCGGAATAATAAGAAACCAGCATGCACATAAAAGTGCAATAAACCAAGTGCTTAAGTACCATTTGCCATTAGTGTTCATAATTATTAGCCTCCTATTATAATTTCCAACTGTATCCACAATTTAAGCATTTAACTACACCCTGTCTACTTGAAAGTCCGCCTATAATTGCTCCAGTACTTCCAAATGTAGCACCTCCAAGAAGAGCTCTTCCTAAACTTAATTTTTTAGTAGAATAGTTTATGCTGGTACTTCCACATTTAGGACAACAAGCTATTCCATTAGCTTTGTTTTCTTTTACTTTTTCTTTAATCTGTCCTTTTTTGGTAATTGAGGGATTCTTTGTATTCCAAATAGGAGTGCCATTTTTGGGATGTGGCACATTTCCTATAATTGTATTTATTTTTTCAGTATCATTTTTATCTACAATATAAAATCCGGTATCCTTTTTTCCACAATAAGGGCATTTTTCAGCTTTTACTAGCAACTTATCGCCACAATTATTACAGATTTTTATTTTATTAGATAAGTCATTACCATTGGAATCTGTAATTATATTTTTTTGTAAAAATTGATGCACATCTTTTATATTAGAATTAACACCGGTATATAATAGTCCATCATATATTTTTTTGAGTTTTTTATCTGATGCAGACAAAACCCAGAAATTATCATCAATAAATTCTATTACAATGTAAGGATTTGCTAAAAATACATTAGTAATTTCCTCATTTTTATATAAAGATTTTGTATTACCTGTAACGTCGAGGAGTAATCCTGCGTTATATAGCCCAATACTACAATAGGTTTTTTCAGCAGACGATGTTCCATTTATATATTTTGCAGTAATAAGAAATGTAAAACTTGAAAAGCCCCCTTCTTTTTTTATGTTTTTGAATTGTTCTTTAGATATATCCATAGTAAATATCCTCCTTACTCTTCTCTATGTGCAAATATTTCAATCAGTTGAACATCCGTGCACTGTTTGTCGTAATCTCCATTTTCAATATGTTTCATCTCGTGATGATACGCTTTCATTAGCTGTTCCAAACAATGTCTTGAGTTTAGAACTATTGTATAAGTATCATCATTACAATGCATAGTGTATGCCTTAATTGTCACAGGCATATCAGCATATACAATATTAGTATCCAATTTCTTCACCCTCTTACTGTTAATCGTTGTTGTTAGACATTCGGTCAATCATCTCCTTTACAAACTGAATATCTTCTTTTTTAACCTTGCGTGATGCATCAAAGAGAACTTTATAGTCAGGGTTCTCATATAAGAACTGAGCCATATCTCTGGCATCATCATCAAGATAATATACGTTATTATCTTCATTAGTATTAAGAGAGAGTTTTTTTGTAGCTAAATCATTCATATCTATATTAAATATTTCAGATAATTTCTTTAAAGCTTTAAGTGGTGGTTCAGAAACTCCAGATTCCCATTTTTGTATTGTAGTAAATGATTTATAACCAAGCATATTGGCTATGTCATCTTGAGAATATCCCTTTTTAGTTCTTAAAAAACGTATGTTTTCACCAAGGCACATATTAATGTCACCGCCCTTCTTAATTTATAATTGAATAATATAATATAATTGAAGAAAATTCAAGTGAAATTGATAAAAAGATAAAAAAAACTTGAAATAAATTCAAAAAAGGTATTGACACTTGAATATAAATCAAGTAATATATGCTTGAAAATAATTCAAGTTGAAATGAGGTGATGAAAAGTTGAATACAAATGAAATGCAGTTCTCCGTTAAAGAATTAAGAGCAAGAAAAAATGAAACACAGGAGCAAGTTGCCAATAAAATCGGAATTTCTCCTCAGACATACTGCTCGTGGGAAAAAGATATATCT
>JBNMGS010000101.1:0-6760 GCA_050872365.1 Lachnospira sp. | reverse complement strand
GAGTATGTCTGTTTATTCTTAAAGCAGGCCTTGACATTATACGTGAAGGTAAACAGTTAAGAAGAGACGATTTTGAGAAACAAATACTTCAGAATATGGCATATACTGATGGTTTAACACATCTTGGAAACCGTTTTGCTTTTGAGCAGGAAAAAGACAGGCTTGAAAAGCTGGATGACACAAATATTACTGTTATGGTTGCAGATATGAATGGATTAAAGTATGTCAACGATAATTACGGACATGCATATGGTGATAAGATTATATGCAAGACCGCAGAATTATTAGGTGAAGCATTTAATGGCATAGGTAATTGTTACAGGATTGGTGGTGATGAATTCTGTATATTAACTCAAAATATTTCACAGGATTCTTTTGATAAATGTGTTGACAGTATGAAAAAACAGATTGAAGATGTGCAGGGCAGTATTGAAGCATATGGATTAGCAACTGGTATAGCACATGGTTATGCTAAAGATGTGGAGGATGTATTCCGTGAAGCTGACAATCTTATGTATGAGTGCAAGAAAAAAATGAAGGCAGGAAGAAAATAAATTTGGTGTGGCATGGATTAAGAATGTAACAGCAGAAAATGATATACAGACATGGTTTGGAGCAGATCCAACACTATTTTAGATGTATCCGGAGGCAACGGATAAGCAGATAAGGAGGCTATTAAAGTAATACAGGCATGGATAAGGAGGTGCCACAATGCAATATCACTTGATGGAGATACGGATACGCTTAGTGCCATCACAAAAGTATTGCAGAAATATTTCAATCAGTTTACCATATCTTCTTTTCGGACGGCTTAACGAACAGTCATGCGGAGCAGGACGAAAGAGCGCGAAAGCTCGGATTCATGAGTGTAGGATAGATAAAAGAGTAAATTATGATATATTATTGAACAAACTGGAAGATATATTTATTGTTATAACTCAGATAACATTGATTAGTCATTTATATTTATATACAAATTTCACTAAAAGGGAGCAAAACTATGGAAACTACAGATATGCAAAATACAACTATTCAAAGTGATACTTCACAGAATAGCAATATGTTAAATAAGTTACATATGGCAATGATTGAATTATACAAGGGAGATGCCAGGAGAATACAGCATTTCTGCAAGGTTCACAGCTATGCCAGACTTATTGCACAGATGGAAAATGTAGATGATAGAACTTTATTTATTATTGAAACAGCTGCACTGACACACGACATAGGAATTCATGTATGTGAAGAAAAGTATGGAGAGTGCGGTGGCAGGTTACAGGAAAAGGAAGGTCCTGCACTTGCTGATAAGCTTCTTAAAAGACTTGGATTTGAAACAGACATTTCAGAAAGAGTACAATATCTGATTGCACATCATCATACATATAATAACATTGACGGCATTGATTACCAGATACTTGTTGAGGCTGATTTTCTTGTGAATATGTATGAAGATAATCTGTCAAAGGAGGCAGTATTAAAGGCTTACGATAACATTTTCAAAACAAAATATGGTAAGCATATATGTATGGAAATGTATGATATTATATAGCGGTAAAACTGAAATTTTACTATATATTAATGTCGGGGTCTTTTGACTACAACATCAATATGCAATTAAGAAGTTAAAAAGTATGGAAAAAACACCTGAACTAATTGAAATATAAACTTAAAGTTTGTATTTTAGATTTATATTTTTTGTAAAAGGGGACATTTATGAATCCACATAAAGAGAAATTTGACCTTGCGATATTTGACTACAGTTCTATACCATATTGTATAGTTGAACTGCTGCTTGATGATAATAAACCGGTTGACTGGATATATAGATATTGTAATAAAGCATTTGCAGATATCAAAGCCTTGCGGCTTGATGCCATGATTGATAAATCATGCCTTAATCTTTTTCCCAGTGCTGATGAATTGTGGTTAAAAGCATATTATAAGGCTGCTTATAATAATACACCAGATGAAATGAATGTTGTAATAGATAACAGAACTTATCACGCAGCGATTATGCCCATCGGAAAACCTGGGTTTTGTTCATGCCTGATTCAGGCTGACACAAACAGTGACTCCATGAAAGTTGAACAAATACAAAAAGAACAGATGGAAAAAGAAAATCTTGTCCTTAATAAGCTGCTTCCTGATTATGTTTCTCTATATCATATGGAGCTTAACAGTGGCAGGTATGACATATTACGACTATCAGATATAACAAATGCTATAAAATTATTTGAAGATAAAACTCGAACCTTTAGAAATTTTGATGAATATGCCAGAGCATATGCTGATTCTTTTATTCCAGATGATGAAAAAGCCGAATTTCTTGACTGGTTTTCTTGTAAAAATCTAATGGAAAGATTGAAAAAAAACGACAAAATTACATATCATTATCACAGTGTTTCTAATCATGGGAGAGACACATATTATGAAGCATATGCCGTTAAAGGACATGTTGATGATAAAGGCTTTAATATATTTCTTGGCTTTAGAAATATCGACAGTATACTATACAGGGAAAAGGCAATACAAAAGCAATTAGAGGAGGCTTTAGCACAGGCAAAGCTAAGTAACGAAATAATATCTTCTATTGCAAAAAGTTACCAGTACATATCAAGAATTGACATAGAGTCTGACCATTTTGAAGAAATATCAAATCGTGGTGGAATCAATGCGGATTTAGTTGTTTCAGGCTCTGTTTTACAAAACAATAAAATAATATGTGAACGTTCAGTCGATGATGAGTTCAAGCAAGCTTATATGAAATTTACGGATATATCAACTCTCGCAGCACGTATGAAGAACGAAGAAACTATTGCCCTTGATTACCGTATGAAGGATGGAAGCTGGCATAAACTCAGATTTATTGAAAAAAAACGTGATTCCAAAGGAAATCTTACGCATGTAATATGTGCTGTAAGAAGTATAAGCGATACTAAGATGAAAGAACAGAACCTTATGTATCAGATAAACGAAGCTAAAAAAGATGCTGCCTTTAAAACGAGATTTCTCTCTAACATGAGTCATGATATAAGAACTCCTATAAATGGAATTATGGGAATGATAGAGATAGCTGATCGTTATCCCGAAGACAAAGATATACAGGCAAAATGTAAGTCAAAAATATTGGAATCTGCGAAATATCTGGTTTCTCTTGTTGATGGAATACTTGCCATGAGTAAACTTGAAGCAGAAGACAATAACGAGCAATACATAAATTTCGATTTGACAGATGTGCTAAGCCGCGCAAACACTGATAAACAGATTATTGCGGAGACTAAAAATATTGAATATATTGTAGACTGGAATAAAAGCGACATACAACATCCTTTTCTTTATGGTAATCCTGTTTATGTACAACGTCTGCTCACTATTATAGCTGACAATGCAGTTAAGTTTACGAATCCAGGCGGAACTATACATGTATGGTGTAAAGAAAAATACTCAGATAGTGAAAATGTTGTATATGAATTTGGATGTTCAGATAGTGGAATCGGTATGAGCGAAGATTTCATAAATCATGCATTCGATATGTTTACCCAGGAAAATGAAACAAGCAGGACACAGTATGAAGGAACAGGACTTGGACTTGCAATTGCGAAAAAACTTGCAGACAGACTTAATGGTACTATAGAAATAAAAAGTCAGAAGCATAAAGGTACTATTGTAATTACCAGTATTCCATTCAAAATAGGAAATGAAGCAAATATTAAAGAGCCTGTCAGATATGATACTATATCTGTTAATGGACTTAATGCGCTTGTTGCAGAAGATAACGATATTAATATGGAAATTGTAAAATTTATGCTTGAAAATAATGGTATTAATGTGTCATGTGCCATGGATGGACAGGAAGCGGTCAATAAATTCATTAAATCAACACCTGGTTATTATAATGTAATATTTATGGATATAATGATGCCACATATGAATGGCTGGGATGCGGCCCGTAAAATCAGAACAATGCAAAGACCCGATTCAGAGAGTATCCCTATCATAGCAATGAGTGCCAACTCATTTGCAGAAGATATAATTAACAGCCGTATATCCGGAATGAACCAGCATATTTCCAAGCCTCTTAGTGAAGAAAAACTGATAAAAGTGCTTAAAGATTGTCTGGTCAACAGCACTTCTAATACTTTGACACCCATATCATAATCCTGTATAATAAATTATTGTATATAAAGTCATGTATATCATCAGAAATTAACTTATATACTTTACATTTACATCATATTATTAATTAAATGGAGAATTTATGTAATGAGTTCATATTATAGAAGATATCAGGAAAATACAGTTCTACTTAATATATGTAAAACTATAATGGATGTTATTATGGTTATTGTCACAGCATACGTCATTGTTTCATTTTCCTGTACAAGAACAACTATATCAGGCGGTTCAATGGAAGATACTGTTAAAAACGAGGATACAGTGCTTGTTAACAAGTTTGCATATGCCTTTAGTGGGCCTAAACGTTTTGATTGTATCGCATTCGAACCTGATGCTATCGGTTCATCCAAATTATATGTCAAGAGAGTTGTCGGACTCCCAGGAGAGACTATACAGATAAAAGAAGGACATATATATATCAATGGCAATTTACTTGAAAATGATATTAATGATACATATATAGTAACTGCTGGTATGGCTGCTAATGAAATCCATCTTGCCGACGATGAATACTTCTGTCTTGGGGATAATAGAAATAACAGTGAAGACAGCAGATTTTCAAGCATTGGCATGGTTAAAAAAGAACATATAGCCGGAAAAGTATGGATGGTTTTACAGCCAATATCTGAACTACGATTCGTTAAATAAATGAGATAAATAGCTGATAAAATATTTGATAATATGCAGATATAATAAGATGTCTTAAGTATGAAAGGTAATTATATGCAGAAATCCAGAAGTAACAACAATTTTACAAACAGGAATTCTAAGAATAAGAATTCTAAAAATAAAAAGTTTAAAGATAACAACTTTAAAGATAGTAATTCTAAAAACAGAGCCTATTCTAAAAGCAACAGCAATGTAAAAAGTAACAGCATATCTAAATCCGGATCAAAAGTTTTAAACAATAAAAAGCAAAACATTACTGAAAATATAGTAACATATGATGATAAAGATGCCATAAAACATGATGATAAAAAAAATAACAGTACGACAACCGGCAAAAGCAGTTTTAACTGGTATCCAGGTCATATGACTAAAGCAAAAAGAATGATGGAAGAAAACATCAGACTTATAGATCTCGTTATTGAAATTGTTGATGCGAGAGTTCCAATGAGCAGCCGCAATCCTGATATAGACAGGCTTGCATCTAATAAAGCAAGAATAATTCTTCTTAATAAAGCTGATTTGGCTGATGATTATATAACTAATAAGTGGATTGCTTATTTTAACAGCAAAAACATATATTGTCTTAAACTGAATTCAAGAGATAATTCAGGTGTTAAACAGGTAAACAACCTTATCCAGACGGCGTGTGCCGATAAGATTGAAAGAGATAAAAGCCGTGGAATTATGAATAGAACAATCAAGGCTATGGTTGTTGGTATACCTAATGTAGGCAAGTCTACATTTATCAATTCATTTGCTGGGAAAGCAAGCGCCAAAACTGGTAATAAGCCAGGAGTAACAAAAGGAAAACAGTGGATTAAGCTTGGTAAAAATGTTGAGATGCTTGATACCCCTGGAATTCTATGGCCAAGATTTGAAAGTCAGGAAGTTGGTATGAGACTTGCCATGATAGGTTCCATTAATGACAATATCCTGAATATAGAAGAGTTAGCTATAGATACTATCAATTATGTATACAACAATTACCCGGATAATATTATAGAAAGATATGACCTTGATAAAGATGCGGTTAAAGCCAGTTACGATGAAAAAGCTATTAACCCTCATAATTCTATTGCTTTATATATTATGGAACAGGCTGCAATTAAAAGAGGCTGTATCAAGAAAGGTAATGCTATAGATTATGAAAAAGCAGCTAATATAATACTTGATGATTTCAGAAGCGGCCGACTTGGAAGAATCACACTTGAAAGGAGTGAGGATAATGCCAACAGCTAAAGAACGCGAAGAAAAGAAAGCTATTAAGCTTCAGATTGAGATGCAGCGTATAGAAGATATGTGTTCTTATGAAAAAGAGTATGCCAGTTACACTTATATATGCGGCATAGATGAAGCAGGCAGAGGTCCATTTGCAGGTCCGGTTGTTGCAGGAGCTGTTGTTCTTCCAAAAGACAGCAGAATATTATACGTAAATGATTCTAAAAAGCTCAGCGAAAAGAAAAGAGAAGAGCTTTATGATGTTATCATGAATGAGGCAATATCTGTAGGTGTTGGTATTGTAGGACCCGAAAGGATAGATGAAATTAATATACTTAATGCAACATATGAAGCAATGCAGCAGGCAATTGGTAATCTTACAGTAACTCCGGATATATTACTTAATGATGCAGTTGATATACCAGGTATTGATATAAAGCAGGTGCCTATAATTAAAGGAGATGCTAAAAGCCTTTCTATAGCAAGTGCAAGCATAATTGCCAAAGTCACAAGGGACCGGATGATGTATAGTTATGACAAGCTGTATCCTGAATATGGTTTTGCTAAACACAAGGGTTATGGCACAAAACAACACAGGGATGCACTGGCTGAATATGGACCATGCCCAATACATAGAAGAACATTTATTAAAAAATATGTATGATTAAAGGGTCAAAAGGTATCATCGATGCATGCT
>JBNMGS010000100.1:0-6800 GCA_050872365.1 Lachnospira sp. | reverse complement strand
TTTTTATATTTTTCTGTAATCATCTTTATTTTGCATATTTCAAAAACAATTATATACACATTTTTTACAACTTTTTCAACATTTTCTAATAATTATAATGCATTTTTACTTAAGATGTGATATTATTAAAAAGGATTTTTCGTGAATTTTAATAAATTTATTATAAGAGTGAGAAGGTTGAAGTATATGTTTGGGAAAAAGAAAGAACATCATGTGCTATCAGAACATGATGCACAATTATTATTAGATTCTATTGATACTATTATTACAGGTAATTTTGACGATATTAATGTATCTTCATTTGACAACACTGACATTGGAAGTAAGCTTAATTCTATGCTTTTTTCCATGAAACAGGTAAACAATCCTGTCGTTATGAGATTAAATGAAACTATGGGTGTTATCGGTGATAATGGACTTATGAAGGATACTTTCGAACAGGTGGAAGCCCAGACTAAGTCAATCAAACATATGGAAAATGCAAGTACACATCTTGAAGATTCCATTGATAATATTTCTGCTGCTATGGGACATATACGTGACAACACTCATGATATTATGTCAGTATCACAGAATGTAACGGCTGATATGAATGACAGTGTCACAGCCGTTAATGAATCATCTAAGCGTATAGAAGTCATTAATAAAAAAGTCCAGGATTTTAAGGGAAAGATTGGTAAGATTGAAGAAATTGTTGACCTTGTTAAAAAGGTTGCCAACCAGAGTAACCTTCTTGCACTCAACGCTTCTGTAGAAGCTGCACGAGCTGGCGAATCAGGTAAGGGATTTGCTGTAGTTGCCAACCAGGTAAGAGCGCTATCAACTAACACTGCTGAGTCTGCTGAAGATATAGTTAAATATGTTTCTGAGCTTAAGGAAAATATTGATGAATTAGCCGCTGCCATGGATGAAACAACAAGTAGTCTTGCCGAAGGTAATTCAAAAGTTGAAAACTCTATTTCTGCCATGGAACAGATGAATGAACAGCTTGATAGCATCCGCGAGCGCGTAGACAGTGTATTTAACGATATAGATACCCAGACAAAAGTAACACGTGCTTTTTCTAAACAGATTGAAAATATTTCCCAGAGTTATAATACTTTATCTAATGACTGCCTTCAGACAGGAAAACGTGTCTTTAAAATCGGACGTTATCTTGATAAAACAAGGAGCGATCTTGTACGTGGATGCTCACAGATAACAGAGCAGGACTGGGTCCGTGTCTTTGAAGTTGACCATTTTGTTCTTACATGGCGTGTATATAACAACATCGTTGGATTCGAACATCTTAAGAAAAAACAAGTAGATAACCCTGACGGCTGCAAGCTTGGCAAATGGCTTAAACAGGTAACTGATGAACAGCTGTTACGCAGTAAAGAATATATTTCACTTACCAAGTCTCATGAAGATTTACACAGGTATGCCACTTTATCATGGCAGGCCAATGAGGATGGTGACCATAATAAAGCAATATCTTATTTTGACGAAACCTATAAATCATATGAGGAATTCGATAATGCACTTCGTCGCTTCCAGAATAAGATGCAGTCTCTGGGTTATAATGATATAACACAGATTGTTGCATTTGAACATGCATAATCATGCACATACTGAATAATAAATAAATATTAGTCCCGGATAATAAAATGTCGTGCACTGATAAAACGCACTCCTTTATCAGTGCCATCCTTACAATAATACAGCAATACAAATACACGATTACTTGTATACTATTGTCAAACTATTTTGATATATATAACATCTTATTATCCGGGATTTTTCGCCTAAAGGATACATCAGTGAGTGGCAAAACTCACTTTTGACACTCACATCATATAATGATGTAAGTTAAACTGGTGCAGACGGACATTGCGGGAGATTTTCCTCACATACCGGCTGACATCCTATATCACAATCTTTCTTTAGATTACCTTCACAATATGGTGGGCTGAGATCTAGTGGTTTAATAGCTAGATTAAGCAGATTACCACATACAAACTTCATTTCATCTGAATTTTCTTCAGACACGATACTTCCCTTTGGTGTCACTATTTTTCCTGCACTTGCTACCCTGTAGCCTGCATAATACAGACTTTGCAATATAAAAGTAATACCAACTGTTATTTCATCTGATGTTGTATCAAGATTCAGAACTTTCGGTATTGCATGCAGATTAAGTCCCTGTGTTATACCGTTATCACCTGATAAGAATCCCGTATAATTAAGAGCAGGTGAATATGTTGGTGTTTCACCACCCACGCTGTTATAAGATACTCCATATGGTGCAAATATCTCCAGCTCAACTGAAGTTGGATTCACATCCTCATCATATGTCTGGGCTGTTGTATCAGCAGGAAGATATACTGCTGTCGGATATATAGTTGCTATTAGTCTGCAATTCTCATCATACAGATTTATTGCAAATGTTACAGTCAGATTGGAAAGTGTAACCGAATAACAGTTAGGTCTTCCCTGTATCTGATTTATAATAACATCGCCATCTGCATTACCATATTCATATGCAACATCTATAACGCTTGCAGTAGCGTTCGTAACCGTAGGATAAGTTGCTGATATATCCACTCCTGTACCAAATGTCGCACAAAGGTTAATACCAATCTGATCATATATAAGTGGTGCATACAGACTAAGTTCAGATGGCGAGCCACATATAGGATTCGTACATACGTCAAAACATCCATTTGGCATACCAGATACTACATCACTTACTATTCTGGTATTGCATCCATTCTTTTTACATTTGCATCTGGCCATATCATGTTCCTTTCTTTTATAATTCTTACTACATTATATGTTCTAAATGCTTTAATGCTACCATACATTTTAATAAGAATAGTGCAAAAAAGTTCGCAGAAATGAGGATTATTATGTCTAATGTATATCCTGTTGGAAATAACCGACAGCTTATTATATATGCTGCAGGTCCTAATATATTCTTAAGAATTGCCCACTGGGGCGGATTAGAACGTCCTATCGTGCTTGCCACAGATTATAGCCACGGACTAAACGAGTGTATATATAATGATACTCTTTATTATGCATATGTTTCTACTGATAATTCTCTTTATATCAGAAACATTATGAAAAGTCAGAGTATATATGCCATAAACGGGAACGAAATTCCTCAATATTACAAACCGCTTATTGAAATAAGTAATGCTTCTCTTCTGTTTTTTTACCTGAAAAACAACCCAGTCACTGAACACTACAGTCTTCACTGTTTATCACTAACTGATACAAATGAGCAATTTGAGGCCTTTCCTGTTCCCCTGCCATCCTGCGTAACAAATATTTCTGATTATTATATCTGTAAAACAGACGATAAGCTTATCTTATATGTTAATAAAAGAGTTTTTTTAATTGAAGAAATTGGACATATAATAGAACTTAATGCAAAAGGTGATATCAGAAAATCTATAGAAAATGATTATGAACAACAGATTTCAGAATTAAAAAGCAAATATACATCTGAGATTAATAATATAAATGAATTGAATCAGAAAAAAATAGCTGCCTGTCAGTCAAAAATAGATGAACAGGCAGCTGTTATTAACAGTATTAAAACACAATATAATGAGCTTATGAATGTTGCATGTCAATACAGGGATGAAGCTATAAAATGGCGTTCAAAATTCATATAGACATCATATATAAATATATTCGACATATTATATACAATATACAACATAGCTATTGTAATTTATCTTGCATAATGTACCTTTAACAGACTAAGTCCCTTTGCTGGTGCAGTTGCACCAGCAAGAGCTCTGTTCTTAGCCTCTATAAGAGATATCATACTCTCAGGTGTTCTCTTGTGAAATCCTACTTCTAACAACGTACCCGAAAGAATTCTTACCATGTACTGTAAAAAACCTGTTCCATGATATGTCATATTAAGATATGAGCCTTTGAGTGATATATCAATTGAATATATTTCCCTTACAGTTGATTTCTTCATCTTGGGATTACCGCAAAAGCTTGCAAAATCGTGTACTCCAACCAGATATGAAGCTGCTTTTTTCATAGCTTCTACGTCAGGCATTGCACCTGTTATATGTACATATTTTCTGTTGAATACCGGCTTTTTATCCCCAACATAGCACGTATAACAGTATGTTTTCCCCATTGCATTATACCTGCTGTGGAAACGTTCTGATGCAATTCTTACTTCCTGTATACATATATCTTCCGGAAGATACTTATTCATATAATCACATATCTGATTTTCCGACATTGATGTATTCATATGAACATTTGCCACCATACCTTTAGCATGCACTCCGGCATCAGTCCTTCCGGCACCTATTACTTCTATATCTTCTCCTGTCATTTGTGAAAGAACACTCTCTAACTTTCCCTGAATAGTCATATCAGTATTTGGCTGATGTTCCCATCCATAATATCTCGTTCCATCATACGATATTATCATTTTATAATTATTCATATATTTTCTCTTTCTTAAAACAGTCACTTATTTTTACTTTTGACACCCGCATCATTATTATACATAAAAATGCTTCCATATATAATTACCAATAAACGTACTTATATATTTTACTTACAAATCATTTTGCAATTATAATTTAACTCCACATTTTTTACATATATCATTTAGACAACATTTATCACAATGAGGGGTTGTCCTTGCTGTACACACCTCTCTGCCATGTATCACGAATCTATGACACAGATTACTTCCTTCTTCAGGAGGTACTATCTTCCACAATGCCATCTCTACTTTTTTTGGTTCTTTTTCATCTTTGACAAGACCTATTCTGTTACACAGACGTATGCAATGTGTATCGGTAACTATTGCCGGCTTTCCATATACATCGCCCATTATAAGATTGGCGCTTTTTCTTCCAACGCCTGGAAGTTTTAAAAGTTCTTCCATAGTATCTGGAACTTTGTCATTGTAATCTTCATGCAGCATCTTCATACATGCACTTATATCACGCGACTTGCTTTTACCTAGTCCACATGGTTTTACTATTCTTTCTATATCAGATACATCTGCTTTAGCAAGTGCCTCTATTGATGGATATTTCTCAAACAGCCCCGCAACTACAATATTAACTCTTGCATCTGTACATTGTGCTGCAAGTCTTACACTGACAAGCAGTTTCCACGCATCATCATAATCAAGTGTACAGCCTGCATCCGGATATTCTTTTTTCAAACGTTCTATAACTTCCATAACCATTTGTTTTTTTGTCATAACTTCTCACCTCTGCGCATGTTTTACACTATTCTTACCAATGCGCATGTTTTTTGCGTATATCAAGTTTAAGTTAACTCCAATATCCTAGTTCTCTTCCTTTTTCATATATTCCTACACCTTTTGCATAATATCCGTATGCATTGAAATGTGTCCAGTCATATCTCATCTGCTTTGAAATATTACCTTTCTTGAAGTTCTCAAGATCCTGTGTTGTTGTCTTTAATCCGCATATGCTTAGTCCATTCTGTATAATATATGTTCTTGTATTAAAGAAATGATCTCCATATGCTTCTCTTAAAGCAGCTTCCCATGATGTATCACCTATACCAATATATGATCCATCATCATTATATTCTCCCTGATTATAATCACCAATGGATGTTCCAGGATCATCTGTATCGCCTACTATTATATAATATTCGCAGCCTGAATTCAGTATTATATCATCATATTGAAGTATAAGTGTCTGATAATCACTACCCCAGCCACCATTACTTCCTATTTCCAATATAAGAATATCATTCTGGCTATGGTCTTTTGCTGCCTTGGGAATTGCTTCTGCGCCTTCCGGTATATCTACATTTCCAATAAGAGGAGGCTGGGTTGGAGCTTCTGTTGCCGGCTGCGTTGGTATAGCAGTTACGGGCTGCGTTGGATTGGCTTCCGGTTCTTTGGTTTCCGGCTGGGTTGATTGCGTTGGATTTGTTACTGCTTCTTTAGTTGCTTCCTGTGTAGGCTGGGTTGCCTGCTGGATTGTAGAATCTGTTACCTGTTCAGTTAAATCCATATCATACTCCGCTAACAATATTCCATTATTCTGTGCATTTTCATATGTATCTATATCCATATAAACTGGTTGTATCACTGACTTTTCATTGTTTTCTGGCTGTTGCACATCATTTGTTAGTGCTACTGCAGCTGGGACATCAACCGTTATCTCCATATTATATGCTGCATATCCTCTGACTAACTTTATGCTTACCTCATCTCCTCCTATGTTATTTACTAAACACAAATATCCATTTATATACATAGTATTAGGATAACTGTTGTTCTCATACCCATATCCACTGTAATCTTCCGATGTAAATGCATTTCCGTTATCATCTATCAATCTTACAGTTGCCGCCTGATCTTCACTTATAGTGACTGCTCTGTCTGTATAAAGTTTCACTCCTCCTGCCCTATATGCAATTTCATAAGATGTTTCACCCGGCACACCAAAATTATATGTAGTTATTCCAGTCAGATGTTGTATTGTTCTTGGTGATGACCATCCCGTTATATTCTTGCCATTAACTACAGCCTCTACACTTGTATTACCTATTCCAAACACCATACTGTCTCCAAAATAAGAGATTTCACGTTTCTTTCCATCATATGGTGTCACTTCCGCATACATTCTTCTTGTTGGTAGTTCCAATGCTTCCTGATCTTCTGTTGATATCTCGTTTTCAAAGAACTCTTCTATCTCCTCTTCTTCTACCTCGTCTTCAGCTTCTGGTTCTTCCGATGTTTCCTCTGTTGTTTCCTGCGTTTCTGTCTGTGTTTCTTCTAT
>JBNMGS010000099.1:0-6801 GCA_050872365.1 Lachnospira sp. | reverse complement strand
GGCTGGAGATGCAGTTGCAGGAAGAATTACGGGCTGTTCCAATATAGCGATTACGGGATTGTCTTCGGCTGCGACTACATTTTCAGGACAGAATTATGGTGCAGAGAAATATGCAAGAATCAAAGAGGGACACTGGAGAATTCCATTATGTTCCGGATTGATTACATTAAGCTTCGGATTATTTTTCATTATGATACATAAACCTATAATCAGGTTCTTTTCATCGGATGAAATGGTGCTTATGTATGCAAGCAGACATATTGTTGTCATGCTGCTTTCACAGTGGTTTTATGCTATTTTTAACTGCATAATATCTATTGTAAATGGAACTGGAAGAGTGCGTTATACTACAATTGTCAACATCCTTATGCTTTGGGCAGTAAGAATCCCAAGTGCCTATATTATCAACAGATATTTTGATGGAACATGGGTAATGTTATGTTTTCCGATATCTTTCAGCTTCGGAATGTTTGCAATGATAGGTTATTATATGTTCTCGCCGGCATGGAAGGAAGTTATGAGAAAAGCAGAAGATAAAATGTAACCATTGAAATTACATCTCTTTTCTGATATGCTTATTGTTAAAGAGAGGTGTTAACGATGCAGATTTCAAGCAGATTTACAATGGCAATTCATATGTTTGCCTGTATAGATACATTTTCAGATCAGAAGATGACAAGTGACTTTATGGCAGCAAGTATTGGAACGAATCCGGTTATTGTCAGAAAGATATTACAGCAGCTAAAGGCAGCAGGACTTATTGAGGTTGCAAGAGGAACTGGTGGAGTAACAATTACAAGACCACTTGATCAGATTACATTCCTTGACGTATATAAAGCGGTGGAATGTTCACCCGATGAAGAACTTTTTCATTTTCATGAGAATCCTAATCAGAAGTGTCCGGTAGGAAAGAATATTCATCATGTACTTGACAAGAGGCTGTTAGAGGTACAAAGGGCAATGGAGGAGAAGCTTTCAGAAATGACACTTGCAGATGTTAAAAAAGATATTGCAGAATATATAGATAAAGAGTAGCATACAAGGCTTCGTATGTGGTGATATACCACTACGGAGCTTTTTATATTTGATTCAGAAGTCTTATCGAGAGCTCTGAACAATTATTAAACTTTTTTCTCCTGTGTTATAAAAGACGTTGTAACAAAAAAAGTTACAAAAAAATTGATGTAACTATTGACATTACATCTAACGGGTGTTATATTACAATCATAAGATGTAACGATAAATGTTACAACAATTCATACAATTAAAGGAGGTACTTTATAATGCAGAAAGTAGTAGAATTTTTACAGAAAAACCCAGTTCAGTATTTAGCAACAGTTGGAAGAGATGGAAAGGCAAAATGTCGTCCATTCATGTTCTGTTTTGAGAAGGATGGAAAGCTTTGGTTCTGTACTAACAACACAAAGGAAGTTTACAAGGATATGCTTGCTAATCCGGAAATTGAAGTTTCAGTTTCTTCTCCAGAATATGCATGGCTTCGTCTTCACGGAAAGGCCGTATTTGAAAATAATATGGAAGTAAAGGAAGGATGCATGAACAATCCTATTGTTAAGGGACAGTATCAGACAGCTGATAATCCTATTTTTGAAGTGTTCTATATTGAAAATCCACATGGTGTGATTGCTGATTTTTCTGGAAATCCACCTTATGAATTCTAATTACATATACTGATATGAGGGTCAAAAGGTATTTTGCCACTCATTTATGATTATCACCTCGAAAATCGCTAATTTGCCAGTTTTGCATAGTAAATTGCTACTTTCTCGGTGGAGTGCGGGTCATTAGGGTATACATCAAATTGCATGCAAGTATGCATTGATGATACCTTTTGACCCTTAAATCATATAATTAGAAAAAAAGTATAGTCTTCGGGGCAAGGTGTAATTCCTGACCGGCAGTATAGTCTGCGAGCGGTAGAGCTGATATGGTGAGATTCCATAACCGACGGTTAAAGTCCGGATGAGAGAAGATATGATAAAGTATGTCCCGCAGGAAATCCCGTCCTGCGGGCTGCTTTAAATTCAGGCATATCTCACAAAAGGAGACAAGAATGTATAGATATAGCGTCTGTTCCGGTTGTAATCAATCAGAATCATTGTCTGCATTGCGGAAGATGTGCAGAAATATGTCCAAAGCAGTGCATTGTGAAAAGAGGTTAAGCTATGATTTTTAAGAAAATTAGAAAAGGGCATGTTGACTGGCAGGATTTTTTATGTGGAACACCAGCAAGGGATTATGTATTTCAGAAGGATGCATATGAGGACCAGATTGTAAGGGCATCAGAATATATTAAAGATGCTGATAGTGTTCTGATTGGTGCTGGTGCTGGTGCATCAACGGCTGCCGGAATAAGCATGGGTGGAGATAGATTTACAGATAATTTTGCAGAATTTATAAAAAAATATGGCGGACATTATATGACAGATATGTATGCAGCCGGTTTTTATCCGTTTCCATCCGAAGAGGCAAAGTGGGGTTACTGGTCAAAAGCAGCTTTGCTTAACCAGTTTGATCTTCCAGCATTACCACTTTATAAAGAGCTTTATGATATTGTAAAGGATAAAGAATATTTTGTACTGACTACTAACGTAGATCATCAGTTTTACAAAGCAGGATTTGATGAAAACAAAATATTTGCAACACAGGGAGATTATGGCAGAATACAGTGCCAGAAGGCCTGTCATCCAAAGACTTATGATGCAGAAGAATTGTTCAGAAAGATGGATTCAGCAAGGAAAGACTGTCTGATTCCTTTAGAACTTGTGCCTAAATGCCCAGTATGTAAAGGCAGAATGGAAATGAATCTTCGTTGTGATAATTATTTTGTGGAAGATGACAAGTGGCATGAGGCAGCTGACAGGTATGCGGATTTTCTTGAACAGAACAAAGACAAAAAGGTAGTACTTTTAGAACTAGGTGTTGGATTTAACACACCTGTTATTATACGTTTTCCATTTGAGAAGCTTGTGCGTGAGAATTCATCTTACAATCTGGTACGCCTTAACATGGACGAGGCAGTAGTGCCGGAAAGCTTTGGAAAGCGTGCTATAGGTATCGGTGGTGATATGGCAAAGGCAATTAACGATATAAGAAAGCTCGTATGAAAATAGATTTTCACATGCGGGATTGGTATCAATGCGTACATGATACAGACTTGTTATGAAAAAAAGTGTGCAGAAATGAGGGTTAATATGACACAGGACGAAAGAAGAGAATATCTGATAAAATATCTTTTAAAAGAACAAATAAGGTTTGGCAGACAGAGTATTCCTACAAATAAACAGGATCAGGAGAATATGCTGCGCTCGCTTATGAATGTAAGACCACCAAGACCGGTCAGTAAGAATTTTCTAAAAATACAGGATGAGTATCTTACTAAGAGAAATGAGGAACGAGGAATTACAGATGTTAAAGATTTAGAGCCTGTAAAGTCAGATTCAAGGTTATATATATGGCAGGGGGATATTACAACTTTGAAGTGTGATGCTATCGTAAATGCGTGCAACTCGCAGATGCTTGGCTGCTTTTCACCACTGCATGCCTGTATTGATAATTTTATTCATACTTATGCGGGAGTGGAGCTTCGTCTGAAAATGCATGAGATTATGACAAAGCAGGGACATGAAGAGGAAACTGGAAAAGCAAAGATTACACCAGGATATAACCTTCCGGCAAAATATATTCTTCATACGGTAGGTCCTATCGTACAATATGAAGTTACAAAAGAAGATGAGGAACTTCTTGCTAGCTGTTACAGGGAGTGCTTAAAGCTTGCTGCTGATACTGGAGTGGAATCTATTGCATTCTGCTGTCTGTCAACAGGTATATTCCGTTTTCCACAGCAAAGAGCTGCCGAAATCGCAACAGAAACAGTAAAACAATACATTGATAATGATAACAGAATTAAAAAGGTAATTTTCAATGTATTTAAGGATGAAGATTTGAGAATATATAGCAGTATCATATGATGTAATGGGCAAATGGTTGTTTGTGCCTGTATAATAAGATTATAGTTTAATTGTATAGATAAAGTTTAAAATTATGCTCATGCGCACTTACGTTGCGTTATAAACCTGATTGTATATCAGTATGGAATTTTATTTGATGTAGTTTGTTGAGAGTAGTTAATCGTTAATTCAGAATAAATTGACAATGAATAATAATAAAGAATATAATTATTGATGTAGTATCAATGTAAATTCGTGAAAATGATAGAAATCATTTATATCAGATTAAACAAACTTGACAATTGGCAAAGGCAAAAGGCAGGGAGATGCGGATGAAAAGTACATCAGAAAAGAAGAATGAAATACTTGAACAGGTGATAATGGCAAATGCATGCGTGTATTATACGGTTAATCTTACTAAAAATATTGTGCCAGGATACATGAAGCAGATTATAAATGATAAACAATATAATATCAATGAGTATATAGGTCTGAAAACAGATGCTGACTTTTCTGATGTGATTGCGTTCTGGGACAATAATATTGAAGATGCTGCTGTTAAGAGTGAGTTTTTAAATACATTTGATATAAATAATCTTATAAGCCAGTATGAATCTGGGAAAAAACATATAACAATGGAGTACTGGACACAGACTGCATTACATAAACGCATATATGCACAGAAAAATATTTATATGTACAAAGATGATGATTCAGAGGATATATGTGGGATTGTATATATAATGGATAAAACAAAAGAGGTTCAGAAAGAACAGTATTATAACCAGCTTGCTAAAAAGAGTGCAGAGCTTAACGAAATGTTAAAAGAAGAACATGAGTATGGTCTTATAATGGGAGCATTAAGTAAAATATACTGGCAGATATATAGCGTTGATCTTATAAGAGATTCATATAAGCTGGTGTATAATGGACGTGATTTTAACATTAAAAGCATGGATAAAGAAGGCATAGCACAGGAAAGGTTTATGGAAGCAGTTAAATGCTATGTATCTGATGAATATAAGGATAAGATGGGTGAATTCTTAAACCATAAAACACTTGCTGCCAGATTATCAGATGCGGATTCTATATCAGTCGAATATGTAGGCTCCGATGGTAAGTGGTACTGTGCAAGTTATGTAATTCAGGAAAGAGATATGGAGAGAACACCAATCAAGGTGTTATTTACTTTAAAAGAAATCACTGAGAGAAAAGTCCATGAGTTAAAGCAGCAGGAGCTGTTAAAAGAATCAGCAAATGCAGCCAAGGCAGCTAACAGGTCAAAGTCAGCATTTTTATATAACATGAGCCATGACATAAGAACTCCTCTTAATGGAATCATTGGTCTGCTGGAAATAAATAAGAAACATATGGATGATTTAAAACTTATTTCAGATAACCATGATAAGATGCTGGTTGCAGCCAATCATTTGCTGTCTCTTATAAATGATGTATTACAGGTAAGCAAATTAGAGGGTGGAACTGTAGAAATTGAAAATGAACCAGTAGATCTTATGGATGTATCTAAAGAGATAGGTGCTATTATAATGGCAAAAACCATGGAGGATGGTATTACACTTGGATTTGGAAAGCAGGATATCAAGGCAAGATATGTTTATTCAAGTGCATTACATTTAAGACAGATATTTCTTAACATATATGGAAATTGTATTAAATATAACAGACAAGGTGGAAGTATTGAAACAAGTATGGAATGCTTGTTATATGATAAAGAAAAAGTGGTTTATAGATGGACTATTTCAGATACCGGTGTAGGTATGGATAAAGAGTTTGTTGAACATATATTTGAACCTTTTGTACAGGAAGATAAGGATGCAAGAAGCATATATCATGGCACAGGACTTGGTATGACGATAGTAAAAAGGCTTATTGAGAACATGAATGGTGAGGTTTCGGTAAGTAGTACAAAAGATGTTGGTACATCGTTTGTAGTTACTATTCCATTTAAAATTGCACCTAAGCCACAAAAGGCGATTATATCAGAAGAAGATGCAGATATTGAAGGAACAAAAATTCTGCTGGTTGAAGATAATGAGTTAAATGCTGAAATAGCAGAAACTATTCTTAGGGATAATGGTGCATTTGTAACAACCGTAACAGATGGAGCACAGGCTGTTGATGCATTCAGCAGTAACCCTGAAAAGACATTTGATTTAATTCTTATGGATATCATGATGCCGGTTATGAATGGATATGAGGCAACTAAAAATATAAGAAATCTTGATAGAAAAGATGCCAAAGAAATACCTATAATAGCAATGACGGCAAATGCTTTTAAAGAAGATGAAGAAAAGTGCATCAAGGCAGGTATGAATGCACATATAGCAAAACCGGTAAAAGTAAAATCACTTATAGAGATAATAAGTATTTTAAAGAATGGAGGGAGCGTTACCACTCATTAATAGGTAAAGATAATGAATAGGTATGGCTGAAGTTATGAAAATTGCAGGATTTATTGTTGTTTAACACATTTGATTCATATTGATGAACTGACGCCATAAGGCTTATGAGGTATTTTAAGAATAACGCGGAAGGAACACTTGAAAGCTGATTGTGATAGTTCTTAGATATTCCATCTATACCCAGCAACGATTATACATGGATGTATAATCGAGCGAAAACGAAACACGGATGTTTCGTATGAGCGGTTACGTCCGTTAACACTGCCTATATGGAATATCTTAGAAATATCCAATCAGTTTTCTGGTGACTGGAGCCTTATTCTTAAAATACCTCATAAGCCTTATGGCGTCAGTTCATCAATATGAATCAAATGTGTTAAACAACAATAAATCCTGCAATTTTCATAACT
>JBNMGS010000098.1:0-6802 GCA_050872365.1 Lachnospira sp. | reverse complement strand
GTATGAGAAGTGATAAGTGTCCATTTATGGAAACAAAGACATTTTGTTCTAACTGTAAGGTTCACTGCTATAAGCCGGAAATGAGAGAAAAAATCAGGGAGGTTATGAGATATTCAGGACCAAGAATGATATTTCATCATCCGGCTGCGGCTATACGCCATGTAATGCTTACAAAGAAGGAAAAGAAGCAGATGGAAAGTAAAGGATAAAATCAGGGCGTAATGTGCACAGAGCCAATACAAAAGTTAAGAGATTAAAAAGCTGACCAGGGTAAAATTAGAGTATAAAATGTACAGAGCCTGATGAATAATAGAAATCAAGACTAAAAGAATTTGTGATTGAATGAAAAAATGGATATTCATAGAATGGAGGGTGGATATGAATATTGAAGTTATATTTGGTGTGCTGATACCTTTAATTGGAACAACGCTTGGAGCTGCATGCGTGTTTTTTATGAGAAAATCTATAGGAGATAAAGTTCAGAGGCTTCTTATGGGTTTTGCTTCGGGTGTTATGGTTGCAGCTTCGGTATGGAGCCTTCTTATACCATCTATTGAGCAATCATCTTTTATGGGAAGATTATCTTTCATACCTGCGCTTGCAGGGTTGTGGGCTGGAATGTTATTTTTGCTTCTATTAGATCATATAACGCCACATCTTCACATGAATAGTACGGAATCAGAAGGTCCTAAGACACATTTAAAAAAAACAACAATGCTTGTACTCGCGGTGACTATCCATAATATACCAGAGGGAATGGCGGTTGGAGTTGTGTACGCAGGTTATATATCAGGCAATACTGGTATTTCAGCGATGGCAGCACTTGTGCTTGCAATAGGAATAGCTATACAGAATTTTCCAGAGGGGGCTATAATATCACTTCCATTAAGGTCAGAGGGACTTGGCAGAAGCAGGTCTTTTCTGTATGGATTCCTGTCGGGTGTGGTAGAACCTGTAGCAGCTTTAATTACAATTATTGCTGCAGGTATTATAACGCCGGCACTTCCATATCTTTTAAGTTTTGCTGCCGGAGCCATGTTGTATGTTGTAGTTGAGGAGCTTATACCGGAGATGTCGCAGGGTAAACATTCTGATATTGGAGTTATAGCATTTGCAATTGGTTTTGGTATTATGATGATGCTGGATGTTGCATTAGGATAGAAATTGTCTGTTAATATGAAAATATAATGCATAAACATATGATAATACTATGTTTATTAATATCTGCTTGTAAATGTTATGAAAATGTGTTTTACTTATAAGGATAAGAACAAAGTTGGAAATGTACGATATCATAGAAAGGTATGGTTATCATATGAGAGTTGGACTGGGTTACGATGTTCACAAGTTAGTTGAGAATAGAAAACTTATCATTGGTGGTGTTGAGATACCATATGAGAAGGGGCTTCTTGGTCATTCCGATGCGGATGTGCTTCTTCATGCGATTATGGATGCTCTTCTCGGGGCAGCAGCACTTGGTGATATAGGAAAGCATTTTCCAGATTCAGATGAAAGATACAAGGGTATATCAAGCATAAAGCTTTTAGAGCATGTAGGTGCGCTTCTTGATGAGAATAATTATATCATAGAGAATATAGATGCAACTATTATTGCGCAGAAGCCTAAGATGCGTCCATATATAGATACTATGCGTGAGAATATAGCCAGGACACTTAAGCTTGATGTTAATCAGGTGAATGTCAAGGCAACAACAGAAGAAGGACTAGGATTTACAGGAACTGGCGAGGGCATATCATCACAGGCAATATGCAGCCTTGTTTCAGTGTCTAATTATATATACGGAGATTCTGATATGACAAACTGTTGCAGCGGTTGTAACGGATGTGTTGCAAAAAGAGGAGTATAAGTATTTTTTAACATAAGTATACAACAGCATATCTGAGATATAGACTATTATGTATGGCATAATCAGGGCTGAAAGGTTTTTCATATTGGTATGAATGACTTTATGACCTTTTTTGCTATAGCCTCTTATAATGATGATGCAGATTAAAAAGTTTTATTGCCCAGGAAAGAATGGCTTTATTACTTTTTGACTGTTATATCATATAATGATATGAGGGTCAAAAGGTATTTTGCCCCTCATATATGATTAATCAGATTACTCCATGCTTCGCATTCCCGTAATCTGACTCCACCTCGAAATCCGCTAATTTACTAGCTTCGCATAGTAAATTGCTACTTTCTCGGTGTAGTGCAGGTCACTAAGGTATACATCGAATTGCATGCAAGCATGCATCGATGATACCTTTTGACCCTTTAATCATATAATGAATTAAGAATATATGTAATTGTTAGGAAGTTATCAGATATGAAATATTTAGATTTTATTAAACAGGAAATGGCTGTTATCATGGATAGGGATCCAGCTATAAAAAGCAAGATGGAGGTATTTCTTTATCCAAGTTTCTGGGCATTGTTAAAGTACAGGAAAGCCCATAAGTTGTATGAAAAGGGTCATTTTTACAGAGCAAGAAGATTATCACAGAAGACAGCCAGAAAAACAGGAATAGAGATACATCCGGGAGCTACTATAGGTGAAGGATTGTTTATTGATCACGGACATGGTGTAGTTATAGGTGAAACAGCTATTATAGGTGATAATGTTACACTTTATCAGGGAGTTACGCTCGGTGGAACCGGTAAAGAACAGGGAAAGAGACATCCTACACTTGGTAACAATATTATGATAGGTGCAGGTGCCAAAGTGCTAGGCTCTGTTACTATAGGAGATAATTGTAAGATTGGTGCTGGCTCAGTAGTGGTTAAAAATGTGCCGGCTAATTCTACAGTTGTCGGAGTTCCGGGAAGAATCGTAATAAGGGACAATGTAAGAGTTGCATCAGACCTTGACCAGATACATCTTCCAGATCCTGTTATGAACGATATAGAGAATCTTAAGGAACAGAATCAGAAGTTAAAGAAGCGTCTCGCAAAGTTGGAAAATACGGTTAATGAATCAAGAAGAGACGAAGATGATGAATAGATGATGAGTGCGCAAAAACGTGTGCGGAAATGAGGATTATTATGAAAATATATAATACACTTTCAAGACGTAAGGAAGAATTCCAGCCATTAGAAGAGGGAAAGGTTAAGATGTATGTGTGTGGACCTACTGTATACAATCTTATCCATATTGGCAATGCAAGACCTATGATAGTGTTTGATACAGTAAGAAGATATCTTGAATATAAGGGATATGAAGTTAATTATGTATCTAACTTTACAGATGTAGATGACAAGATTATTAAGAAAGCCATAGAGGAAGGTGTAACAGCTGAAGAAATATCTAAAAGATATATCGAGGAATGCAAGAAAGATATGGCAGGGATGAATATAAAGCCAGCTACTACACATCCACTTGCTACCCAGGAAATAGATGGAATGATAAGTATGATTCAGACTCTTGTTGATAAGGGATATGCATACGAGAAAAACGGAACTGTATATTACAGAACAAGAAAATTTGAAGGATATGGTAAGCTGTCAAAGAAAAATATAGATGATCTTGAAGCCGGACATAGAGATGATGCACATAAACTTAAAGTTTCAGGCGAAGATGAAAAAGAAGATCCTCTTGATTTCGTATTATGGAAGCCTAAGAAAGATGGAGAACCATATTGGGAATCACCATGGAGTGAAGGACGTCCCGGCTGGCATATAGAGTGTTCTGTAATGGCTAAGAAATATCTTGCAGATGAAATAGATATCCATGCCGGTGGAGAAGATCTTATATTTCCACATCATGAAAACGAGATAGCCCAGTCAGAAGCAGCTAATGGTGTTCCGTTTGCAAAATACTGGATGCATAATGCATTTCTTAATATTGATAATAAGAAGATGTCGAAGTCACTTGGCAATTTCTTTACTGTAAGAGATATAGCAAAAGAATACGACCTTCAGGTATTAAGATTCTTTATGCTTTCTGCACACTACAGAAATCCAATTAATTTCAGTCATGATCTTATGGAATCAGCTAAGAATGGTCTTGACAGAATAATTACATCAGTTACTAATCTTACACATCTTGAAAAGACAGCAGCTGATTTGCCGGTGACAGAAAAAGAACAGAAAGTATTAGATTCTATAAGTGACATTTATAAGAAGTTTGAAGCTTCAATGGATGATGACTTTAATACAGCAGATGCAATATCAGCATTGTTTGAGCTTGTAAAGCTTGCTAATTCGAATTCATCAGAATCAGATACAAAGGCTTATGTTACAAAGTTAAAAGAAAGTATAGTAAAGCTTGCAGATATACTTGGTCTTAATGTTGTTAAAGAAGAAGAGCTTCTTGATGAGGATGTAGAAGCACTTATCAGTGAAAGACAGCAGGCAAGAAAAGACAGAAACTTTGCAAGAGCAGATGAGATAAGAGATGAGCTTACAGCCAAGGGAATAGTTCTTGAGGATACAAGAGAAGGTGTCAGATGGAAGAGAGCATAAAAGACAGTGCTTGCCTTACAGGTGCTGATATGAAAAAATATAATAATGAAATACAGTCTGAAGAATTCATATATCAGGACAATCTTACATATGATATATGGAAGAGCCTTGAACTTAAAGAAGTGAATCCAAGACAGCTTTCACCGCTTGTGCTTGCTTATATAGGAGATAGTATATTTGACCTTGTTGTAAAGACTATGATTGTAACTAAGGGAAATACACAGGTGAATAAGATGAACAGGGTAGCAAGCAGCATAGTAAAAGCGGAGTCGCAGTCTAAGATGATAGGCTATCTTGAGGAAAAGCTTACAGAAGAAGAGGAAAGTGTATACAAGAGAGGACGTAATGCTAAATCATATACATCAGCCAAGAATGCTTCTATAAGCGATTAC
This sequence comes from Lachnospira sp., assembly GCA_050872365.1. Lineage (GTDB taxonomy): Bacteria > Bacillota > Clostridia > Lachnospirales > Lachnospiraceae > Lachnospira. Next base: position 1,943 of record JBNMGS010000098.1, on the reverse strand, counting down.
AGACGTGCAACAGGTTTTGAGGCACTTATGGGATATCTGTATATGTCAGGAAAATATAAACGCATGTGTGAACTTGTAAAGAATGCACTGGATTATCTGGAAAGAGAGAAAAGTGGCAAGTGATTACGGCAAGATAAGTTATAACAGGTATCTTAAAGATGACATATAATATCGTGGAAGAAAAAGATGATCTGGTCTGTTAATCTGACCTGCAAAGAAAAATGGGAGTTTGATGTAATGCGATATAAGGAATTAACATTTGAAGGACGTAATGCTGTTTTAGAAGCATTTCGTTCTGGAAAAACAATTGATAAATTATATATACTTGATGGATGTCAGGATGGTCCGATTAAGAGCATAGTAAGAGAAGCTAAAAAGACTTCAACAATTATTAATTATGTTGAAAAAGAAAGACTTGACAGACTTGCCAACACTGGACATCACCAGGGGGTTGTGGCAATAGGTGCAGCATATGAATATGCCGAAGTCAAAGATATATTAGAAGCAGCAAGAAGAAAGGGGGAAGACCCTTTTATATTCATTCTTGATGAGATAGAAGATCCTCACAATCTTGGTGCAATCATAAGAACAGCCAATCTTGCAGGAGCACACGGTGTTATTATACCTAAAAGAAGGGCAGTAGGACTTACAGCAACAGTTGCCAAAACATCTGCAGGAGCAATAAACTATACTCCTGTAGCTAAAGTTACTAACATAGCTTCAACTATTGAATCTCTTAAGAAAGAGGGCTTATGGTTTGTATGTGCTGATATGGGTGGCGAAACCATGTATAACCTTAATCTTAAAGGACCTATAGGACTTGTTATAGGTAATGAAGGAAATGGTGTGAGTAGACTTGTAAAGGAAAAATGTGACTTTGTCGCATCTATTCCGATGAAAGGTGATATTGATTCACTTAATGCATCAGTAGCAGCAGGTGTCATGGCATTTGAGATAGTAAGACAGAGAAGTATGTAGATAACATCTAAAAAGAATGAGGTGTTGGTGTCTATGGAACATTATGAGTTATACAGTGATGAAGAACTTGTAAGTATGTATCGCAATGGCGATGAAAGAGCTGTAGATGCGATTATGGAAAGATATAAGAACCTTGTAAGAAAAAAAGCACATGCCATGTATATAGTAGGTGGAGAAAAAGATGACCTTATACAGGAGGGGATGATAGGTTTATATAAAGCAGTTACGACCTATGATGTGGATAAGGATGCATCATTTCTTACATTTGCATCGTTATGTATTAATGGGCAGATAATGAATGCTGTTAAAGCATCTAATGCAAAGAAAAATTCACCATTGAATGGTTATGTATCATTGGATGAGCCTGTTAACAGTACTGATGATAATGCTGATATGAAGCTGGTTGATACGTTGACAGGAATATATGAGCAGAATCCTGAACTTATATATATAGACAGGGAATACACAGGAAGTCTTGAACAAAAAGCACTTGAAACATTAAGTCCATTAGAGAAACGTGTTATAAAGCTGCTTATGAGTGGAAAAGACTATGTTAAAATAGCAAAGGAACTAAAACGTTCTCCTAAATCAATAGACAATACCATACAGCGTGCCCGGACAAAAATAGGCAAAACAATTAACCAAAATAATACTTGATAAAATGTCATAAAAATGATATAAATAGAATTGCTGTTGTTAAACAGCGATTATGCTATTGTAGCTCAGTGGCAGAGCACTTCATTGGTAATGAAGAGGTCGGGGGTCCAATTCCCCTCAATAGCTTGCGTGAGTAACGATGAGAACACAAGAAAAACTATGCGTATAGCAGACGTGACTGCCCATAATCATAAAATAACAATCGTTCATAGTCAGAAGAAATAGGAAAAACCACACGTTGGGATGCTTGCATACCAACGCGTGTTTTTTCCTATTTCTTCAGGCGCTTGCGCCATGCTGAACAATGC
>JBNMGS010000097.1:0-6860 GCA_050872365.1 Lachnospira sp. | reverse complement strand
GCTTTATATTCCAGTTCTATCGATTCAGCTGCTTCTGGTACCTCGAATACTACACTAAAGCTTACTTGCCTTCCCGCAGATATATTACCACCCAGGAATTCATTTCCAGATGTCATAAACTTCTGGTCGCAGTTCGTATTATCAGCATAACAATCAAAATCATATTGACTTACATATATATCATTATTCCCGGTATTTTCAAATGTGAAATCAGCTTTGACGTACTTCATCCCATCTGATGGTGAATACCATCCATACGGATTATCGTAATCTGTATAATTAATATCTCCATCAGTAACTGTGAATTTCAATCCCTTCTTTTCAAAGCTTCCACCAACCTGTACAACATTGTCATTACTATCCTTTGACTGGTCAGATGCCTCTTTGGCATTACTGTTATCCACACTTGTTTTGCTATCAGAACCACTTCCCATAGCGGCCATTGCAAATGCGATAAGACACAATATTACTCCCAGGTATTTTCTTAACTTCTTCATGTAACTTCCTCCTCATAATGTACTTTTATAATAAAAACAGCTATAATCTCTGCCATTAATTCCACTATAATGTCAACAATATCAAAAGTCCCTTTAAACATTCCTGTTAACTGTAACATCTCAATAATTGTGGAAAATAAAGCTGCAACAATATACATCTTCCATATACCAGCTGTTTTATTACCTGTTATAACTACAAGTGAAAACATCAAAGCATATGCCCATAAAATATCAGGCACATAACTACGTATAATTTTTATAACATTATTTTCATATCCGATATTAACCTTCCAACCTGTCATACTGCTTATCTTTTCTACAAATATAACTTCCGGTGATATCAGATAATAAATCAAACTTCCTATAATCATAGAAACAGATATATTAATATACATAAACTTGTTTTTCATAGAATTTTCTTTCCACTTACACTCATATATAAATAATGTGAGAATCTAAATGTATTTTGTACCTAACTGATGTATTTGAATACTATCATACTTTAGTTCTCAATCTGTGTGCTGCCAGCACACAGATAAAAAAATATCAGCCAGCTGTACTTTGATATGTTTATCTTAAAATACAACTGGCTGATATTTTTTATCATTTATATATTTAATGATGTGAGTGTCAAAAATAAGTTTTGCCACTCACTTATGTATCAGAATTACTACATTGCTACGCAAGTAAAAAAGTCTTTTTCTGCAAGCAGAAACGACTTTTTTACTTTTGACACTTACATCATATTAGAAGTTTTTAATATATCCATATTATGCCCATATAAAAATTCATTAACAATCTGCACACTATATTCTTCTTTATTAATCATGATTATAATAGCAGCATCACGGCTCACCTTTGAATAAAGAGGACTATGCCCGGCTATTTTTAATGCACGGTTGGTTTCTGTAAGATTCATTCTGCACGCAATACACAGTGCAATAATTCTGTCACGACTTGGATTCTTCCTGTTTCCATTAAGAATTCCATATGCATAATTTGAAGGAATATCACTTCTTTTTACAACATCATTTAATTCAAGCTTGTGAGCAGCTATATAATCATTATAATACTCTTTAATACTGACTTCTTTATCTAATTTAACTTTATGCTCACTTCTGTAGCTTTCAAATTCTTCCGGACTTATTGAATCAAGTATTTTATCTAATTCATATGTTGGACGTTCGTTAATGCTCATTCTGTTCTCCCTTATATTATTTCCATGATTAATATTCTTATAACGTATTTTCATCAAACACTTTTGTCAAATATTTTTACAGCACAATTTATTATCTTAAATTCATCATCTTAATTTAATCATTTAATTTATTTTGACACTCTCATCCTATAATGTATAATAATAAAATAATTATTGCAATATTTACATACCACGATGGAGATATATTTATGACATTACAGGATGAAAGCAGGCTGTCTTTTTACAGAGAATTAACCGTGCTCGACGGTAAAAAAAACATAATTCTTGTCCAAAACATAGAAACTAAAGATTTATATGTCAAAAAAATTTTAAACATATATTCAACACACATATATGAACAGCTTAAAAACACACACATTAAAGGTGTTCCAGACATAATAGAATGTATCAAAGATAATAATTCTCTTATAGTCATTGAAGAATACATACATGGAAGAAACCTTAAACAAGTTATAGAACTACAAGGAACTTTAAATGAACAGACTGTATACTCAATCGCTGTGAAATTAGCAGAAATTCTTATTACTCTCCATAATTTAACACCTGCTATAATTCATCGTGATATTAAACCTTCCAATATAATTCTTGATAAAAACGGACATTTATATCTTATAGATTATAACGCAGCAAGACATGTTTCAGAAGATAAGAACGAAGACACCAAAATGTTAGGCACAATGTATTTTGCTGCACCGGAACAATACGGCTTTGGGCAATCAGATGAACGAACAGACATATATGGATTAGGAGCAACCATAAACTATCTCTTAACAGGCAACAAACCCGGTGATGGAATTGCCAATTGTAATTATTCAGATATTATTAAAAAATGTCTTATGCTTGACCCTTCCAACAGATATCAGTCTGCAAATGAGTTATTAGATGCCCTTACCTCATTAAAACACCCCTCTTATTCATCTGACTACCATAATATGAGTAATGATTCTTTTGACACAAATGATAACTCAAACCAGAATACCAGCAAGAGTCACACAGACAACAACAATAATAATAATAATAATAGTAGTAGTGATAACAATAATAATAACGATAATAAAGACAACAATAAACAAAATAATAATGCCAAGAATAATATAGATATAGTTAATACTATTTTGTCAAGTATTTCAGAACAATATAAAAAATATCTGACAAGAAATAATTCGATAAATACTACCTGGAAAAGATATCTTCCACCAGGATTTAGAATGTTTAATCCTGTATTCTGCATATTTGCAACTATCTGGTATTTACTGATTATTGTTATGTCTATCAGCATAAATGTAACTGAAAATGGAGGAATACCTATAACCGGATATCCACTTGCCATGAACAGGCTAGCCATATTTTTAATATTTACACTGGAAACTTTATGGTTCGGTAACTACCTGGATATTAGAAGAAAACTCCCTGGAATGAAGAAAATAAATATTCTAAGCTTTCTACTTATGTTTATATATGGAGCAGCAATTATGATAATAATTGTTATATTGCTTGCTCTTTGTATATCATGATGTAAGGGGAAAAATTCATTCGTACCTGCATGAAATGAAGCAATACATATATATCAGTTCGAGGTAAAATACCTTTTTCCCCTAACAAAAAACTCTATATCATAAAATAGCATCAAACAATAAGAATAAAGGGATTAGAGCCGCTTATTACTAAACTGCCATAATCCCTTTGTTGTGCATTATAACTCTGCTTTATTAACCATGAATAATAAATTATTATTCATGCTTACTTTGCCATAAAATCACTCAAAGCTTCATACTGCACTGGAGCCTTCTTAAACAGATATTCTCCATCACGGACACTGGCAACTACATCAGCTCTTTCACATACTGCTTCAAACTCACTCTTTGCATCAACTACAATAAAGTTAGCTGGCTTTCCGGCTTCTATGCCATATTGATCTGATATATTCATAGTTTTAGCGCCATTCACTGTTATAAGATCAAGACAGTTATCCATCTCCTCAAACGACATCATCTGCGCAATATGAATACCATTGTCAAGAACATTCATTAAATTTCCATTGCCAGCTGGATACCATGGATCCTGTATGGAATCCTGTGCAAAACATACATTAATACCATTTTCGTATAACTCTTTAACTCTGGTAATACCTCTTCTCTTAGGATATGTATCCTGTCTTCCCTGAAGATATATATTCTCTGTTGGACATGATATAAAGTTAAGACCAGCCTTTTTAAAGTTTTTCATCATTCTAAAGGCATAACTGTTATCCACCGAGCCAAGTGAACATGTGTGGCTTGCTGTTGTCTTAGGTCCGATTCCTTCAACTATAGAAAGTGCTGTAAGAAGTTCTACAAATCTGCTCATAGGATCATCACTTTCATCACAATGTACATCAATAAGCTTATCATACTTAACTGCAAGTTCTACAACCTTATGTATGGACTTCTCGCCAAACTCCCTGCAATATTCAAAATGTGGTATACCACCAACGCAATCGGCACCCATCTTAAGGCCTTCTTCAACCAGCTTATCTCCATCCTTATATGAATACATACCCTCCTGTGGGAAAGAAACTATCTGAATAGTTACTATATCCTTAAGATCTTCCTTTAACTCAAGTAAAGCTTTAAGGGCCGTAAGATTAGGATCCGTTACATCTGCGTGTGTCCTGATATACTGTACGCCATGAGATACTTCCATCTTAACTGCCTTTATAGCTCTTGCCTTTATTTCATCGATAGTTAGATCTGACTTAGTTTCACTCCATCTTTGTATTCCTTCAAACAAAGTACCCGTTCCATTCGTAGCACCCTGCTTTCTTGCTGTAAATACATAATCAAGATGAATATGCGGATCTACATAAGGAGGTAATGTAAGCTTGCCACCAAGGTCTTCCACTTCACAGTCACCTTCAACTACAATAGATGGAGCAATCTTCTTAAACACCCCGTCCTCTACAAGTATTTCCTGTAATTCACTATATCCTTTTAACTTTGCATTAATAAATTTCTTTCTTGTCATAATAAAACCTCCTGATTATTATTATCTGTATATGATAAGTTCTTTTTTCATGTTTTATCACTACTGAATAATTCTTATTGTTTCCTTATGACCAGAATATAATCTTCTAATAAGTTCTTATCAAGATTTTGTGCGCAGATAACAAGATTTTTATGCTGTTTTAACAATTTATAATATTACTTTTTGTTTTATCAGAACATACCTACTTCTTATGCTCAAGTATACCATTAAACTTCGCCATAAACACTGATGTTGTTACCATTGCTGCTATAATATCACTGACTGGCTCTGCCAAAAATACTGCAAAGACCTTATCTGGCAGCAGCAATGGCAGCACAAATATAAGCGGAATCAACAAAATCAGCTTTCTTAAACATGCCATAATAAGACTTACCTTAGCCTGTCCAAGTGCCATAAAGCTCTGCTGACAGCATACCTGGAAACCAAGCGCGAATATTCCTGCCATATATATACGAATTGCCCATGACGTATACCTTGCAAGTTCTGCGTCTGATGTAAACATACCTGCAAATACCTGTGGAAACAGCATCATTACACCCCAGCATATGCATGTAAATATCACACATACTTTAAACTGTGTAAAAAATGCTTTCTTAACCCTGTCTTTTTTATTGGCACCATAATTGTAACTTATAATAGGCTGGCCACCCTGACATATACCCTGAACAGGCATAACTACAAGCTGGTTAGTACTTGTTATTATAGTCATGGCACCAACAGCAACATCTCCGCCAAACTTAGACAGACTTGACGTAAAGCTTATAGACAGAATACTCTCTGTTGACATCATAACAAAGCTTGATATTCCAAGTGCAAGACATGGACCTATTATACTGCCCTTTAATCTTAAATCACTCATCTTAAGCTTTAATATCGTCTTATCACCTGTAAGAAATCTTAATATCCACACCGCGCCAACAGCCTGACTTATAACAGTTGCCAGTGCTGCACCACGTACACCCATGCCAAGCACAAATATAAATATAGGATCAAGTATAATATTGATAGCTGCGCCTATGACGGTTGTAAGCATACTTATCTTTGCAAAACCCTGTGTTGTTATAAACAGATTCATGCCAAGCACAATAAGAACAAATACACTTCCCAGTATGTATATTCTTGCGTATGAAACCGCATATGTAAGAGTTGCACTGCTTGCACCAAACCATACAAGAAGTGTTGGAGCTGCCACATAGAATATGACAGTCAGTGCAACCGCACATATCATAAGAAATGAAAAACAGTTTCCCATTATTTTTTGTGCAGTTTCATTGTCTTTCTTTCCCATATATATAGCTGCCCTCGGAGCGCCACCCGAACCTGCTAACATTGCAAATGCATTTATTAACATAAGTATAGGCGTGAACAATCCAACGCCTGTCAGGGCACTCGCGCCTATGCCAGGAATATGTCCTATATATATTCTGTCAACAATATTGTATAAAAGATTGACTACCTGTGCTACAACTGCTGGAATAGCAAGCTTTGCAAGCAGTGAACCTATACTTCCTTCGCCAAGATTAGTTGTTGTATCTGACATATTAATCTCCATTCCTGCGTATATTTTACGCACTTTTGTTATTATATTCTGTGTGAAAAAACACATATTCTGTGTACTGACCACATACATATCTTTTTCCTAAAATATGCAGCCTTTAATATATTATGCTATAATAATATAATCAATATTATTATACAGAAAGCGAAATCCAATGCAGCATACTAATAAAGCAATCAAAACAGATAATGCAAATACCAGGTCAAACACTAGTTTCAGCTTACCATACAAGTCACCAGTCACCTATGATGCTTTTCCAGATGGTACACCTGTAAATAGCTGGTTTAAAACTGATTATACTAAAATCCAGTCCGCTTTACAATCTCCTCCAAAGTCATCAAACACATATATTATAACAGACTATGGAATAAAGGACGACGGTAATATATATACTAAACAATTCCAGAAGCTTATAAACTCTGTGCATGACAATGGTGGCGGTTACATTGTAATACCTGCCGGAACATATATGACAGGTGCTCTGTTTTTTAAACCAGGGGTTAATCTGTATATAGAAAAAGATGGCATATTAAAAGGAAGTCAGGATATTACAGACTATCCT
>JBNMGS010000096.1:0-6872 GCA_050872365.1 Lachnospira sp. | reverse complement strand
GGCCATAAGAGAGGCAGCATATGGATTAATTCCTGATGAATAATTACTAATATTATTGCCTGTTGACAAAAATCCACCTGCAAAAACTATAATAGACAGATTAGCTCCAAACACCGCTGCATTAGATACACCCAATGTAGATGGTGAAGCCATGGGGTTGTTAAGTGTTGTCTGCATGATAAGTCCCGACACCGATAACCCTGCTCCTGCTATAACAGCCGCTAATACCCGCGGAATTCTTATATTCCATATAATTCTGTTCTGCGCCGGTGTTCCCTTTCTTAAAAGTGCATATATGCAGTCCTTAAAGGTCATATTAGAAGAGCCGACAAAAAGGCACTTAACAGCCATTATAAGCACTATTAATATAAGTACCATGACAGCTATATTTTTCATGTATTTTTTTCTTTTAATGTATTCAATCATATAGTCATATCCTTTTCAACCGCATAACCACATCTTTTTACAGCAAAATATCCCAAACAAATATTTTCAGATATATTCTACATTAAATATATCTGAAAGTTTTATCCGGGACATTGCAATTACTTATATATTATATTTATTTTTCATGCCTGTCACAAGCCGGGTAGGGGGTTAGTGTGAAAAATCCTTAAACCTAAGATTTTTCACACGCAAGTTTGTGTCCATTTGACACAAACTTGTCATGCGCAAAAAACATGCGCTAAATCAGGGGGTTAGTGTGAAAAATCCTTAAACCTAAGATTTAAACTATTATAAGAACTTTTTAACCGATTTCTGAAACTCTTCTACTGCTTTCATATCGCCATTTTCAATGGCATGTACTATACAGTGTGTCATATGCTCGTTTATAATCTCTTTTCCAAGGTTATGTAATGCGGAATTGACAGCTGACAGCTGAATAAGTACATCAGCACAGTCATCATCATTCTCTATCATAGTTTTGACATGCTGAAGATGACCAATAGCCTTGGATATTCTGTTAAGCTGTTTTTTCTTGGCCTCTGGTGAATGATAGTGTTCATGTGAATGTATTGTTTCGCCCATCTTTATCCTCTCATTATAAATATTATAGCATCATATTATCCCAGGTAATAAAAAACTTCAACCTTTTTTACATAATCTGTATATAACCTCTATCACCTCATCCATATCAAGCGGCTTTGCCATATGTACATTCATGCCTGCATCTATGCATTTTTTTGCATCCTCCTCAAAAGCATTGGCAGTCATGGCTATTATAGGTATATTCTTAGCATCATCCCTGTTCATCGCCCTTATTAACCTTGCCGCTGTCATACCATCAAGCCTAGGCATCATAACATCCATAAGAATCGCTGCATATGTACCCTCTTTGCATGCGGCAAACTCTTCAAATGCCTGTTGACCATCTCCAACAACTTTTACAACAGCTCCCTCATCAGTAAGAAATGTTTCTATAATCTCTGCATTAAGCTTGTTATCCTCTGCTAACAAAAGCCGTAATCCAGAAATATCAGCAGTTTCTCCTATATTTTCATTTACATTTTTATCTGCATATAAACCATCTGTTTTTATATCTGTATTTAAATCACTTTCTGCTGTTTCTGAATTATGTATATTTTGAGGAATATCTGCTATTTTAAATGGAATTCTTATAACAAATGTTGAACCAGCATCCTTTTTACTTGTTGCCTTAACCGTTCCATCCATTTTATCTATAAGTCTTTTTACTATGGCCATTCCCAGCCCTGTACCCTGATATACACTTCTTGCATCCGATTTTTCCTGTGCAAAAGGATCAAATATGTGCTCTAGGAATTCATCATTCATTCCAACTCCATTGTCTGATATCGACCATTCATAAGTAACCATATCATCTGTATTATATATACATGAAAATTTTGTCTTAACATAACCTCCAACCTTATTATATTTAATACAGTTTCCATATATATTAAGAAATATCTGCCTTAAATGTAACGGACTGCCATATACATATGGATACTCTAACTTATGTGATGACATATCATATTCAAGCGTGACCCCTGCTTCTGCTGCACGCTGCTCTACAATAGTTATCACATCCTTAATTATCTGTTTTAAATCAACAACTTCATACGCAAGCTCTATATTACCATCCTCCAACTTACTCATCTGCAGTACATCATTAATAAGTGACAACAAATGATTGGCTGCAACTTCCATCTTCTTCCTGTTAGCATTAACAAGACTGATATCCCCCATATGTTTCTCATCTATCTTTAAAAGTCCTATAATTCCATTTAATGGTGTTCTTATATCATGTGCCATTCTTGAAAGAAAATCCGACTTTGCCGCATTTGCCTTTTCTTCTCTTCTTATAGCTTCTTTTAGCTGTTCATTTTTCTTTGCAAGTTCTTTAGCATATTGCTGTGACAACTCACTCTGTTCCCTTTCATAAATCTGTGCTGTTTTCCATCTTAACATATTATACATTACTATAATGAACATATATATCATTATTGTATACATAACATGGGATAAAGTGTTATCAAATATATATCTTTCCGGAAGATATATATATATATAATAATCCCTGCCTTTCTTCATCAGGCCAAAATCATGATTATAGGGAGATTCTTCACTCTGTGACTGCATAAGTTTACCACTGACATTAGAATCTTTTATTTTCTTTAATATACCATAATTATCAACTTTATCACCTATCATACTTTCATTACTTGATGATATTATCTTATCTCCACTCGTTACAACAACTGTACCATCTTCACTGTCATAGTATCCAGATAATATATGTGCAAATGAAAGACTGTAATCATCAACATATTCAGTTGATGTATGATAATATGTAATAATTGTGCCCTCTCCATCAGCCATGCCATCTGCAGCAAGGTCAATATATGAACCATCCTGACAGTCTATACGCGTGGCATATGATTTTAACTCATTATCCGCGACATCTAAAAGAGCATTACTTTCAATATACTCACTAAGTTTTTCTGCACCAAGTCCGTCAATATAATATTGTGATATAAGATTGCCATGGTTATCCAATAATATAACAGCACTAAGATAACAATCGTTCACATTTTTCTTAAGAAATTCTTCCGAATATATATAATCAGAATCTTCGTTAATTATTTTTTCATAAACCATATTCTGTTTTATCTGTTGTGCACTCTCTATAATCCGCATAAGACTCTTCGTCTCGGAGGCAAGATTAAGCCTAGTAACACTATTGCACTGATCATTGATATATCCAGCTGTATCTGACAGATTTCTCTGTGCTGATATAAGATCTGTTCTTATCGCAAATACAGCAACAATAACAACCAGAACAAAGCCTGTTATTATCTCTATGAGCCATATATGTATATTTTTTTTACCAACAAAGTTATTTATATTCATATGTTTCTACCTCCAGATACATATCTGCATCATCCACGTATTTTTCCAATATTTTCTTGTCAGTGCCATCAGTATGCATCTTAATAAGCTCATCAGACAGCATCTTATCTATCCCACGCGTATCATTTTTATCAAAAGCAACTCCAAGACCAACTGTAGCCAAAGCTTCATCCAATATTCTAAACCTTATATTATAATCTTTCATATATTGATTAATGATTACTTCGTTAACTGCGAGTGCATCAACATAGCCTTTACTTAACATGGGATATGTGAGTTCTCTGTTACGCATTGCTAACAAAGACCTTATCTGTGGTATTCTGCTATCTGTTCTGTCAAGAAATATTTCCTCTGGCTTGGTTGATGCCTGCACAGCTACTGTTTTATCAAAAAGATCATCAAGTGTATATATTCTGCTTTCTGTGCTTACAGCAACTACAATGCGGCTTTTCATATAAGGTCCTGCCCATCTGTAATCCTCCTCTCTTCCATTCATGCTGAAACTTCCCCACACACAGTCAATTTCATGATTGTCAAGAAGCTTCTGCTTGTTATCCCAGCTTATATTAACAAATACAGCTCTATACCCTATTCTCTTAAAAGCCTCAATAGCAAGTTCCACATCTATACCTGTTGGATTACCATCTGAATCTATGTAATTAAAAGGGGGATGAATGTCGCTTCCTATGATTATTTCCGGTAATTCCTCATTAATACCGGTATTATCATTATATTCCACATATTTACATCCGCATAAGGCAAATATATATATGCTTATAATGCATTCTATACATATAATTGATATCATCTTCTTGATTTCATACATTATTATACTATGTATAGATACATTATGTACTCTTATATTGTGGTTTTCAGTATAATTATCAATACTGACTGTAACCTTATCACATATTAGTGTATTTATATTATTTATTTTTATGCCTTTATCGCTTATTTTACTATTATTCACGACTGTCCCTCGATTCCTGTTTTATCCTCTTTTTTAAGCTTCCTATCTATTTTTATTTATTTGTGTTTACTATCTGTTATCTATCAGATCCATTATTTTTCCACTTTATATTTTACTATCTGATTAATAAAAATATGCTGCAATTACAAAAAATGTCCCCTATAGTTATACTACTGGAATGTTGTCAGATTTTGTCGAAAAAAAACTTATCTTTAAAGTGTACATAAAACAATCTATATCATCAAACGTATAATGATGCCATTAAACGTTCGACAAAGCATAAAATGTATGCTATTATACATTAAAAATCAGAAAGGGGTTGCTTAAGAGTATGAAGAAAAGAACAATGCGTCTTATCAATTATATGTTTATAATTGCTGTTCTTTTAGGAACTATATGTCTTGATAAAGTACAGACTTATTCATGCAGCTTGTCAGTCGATAATATTTTTTCCAATATTTCATGCTCATATAATTATAACAGTGATTCTGATGCTGGTTTTAATTCTGATATCAGATATAACCATGAATGCAAGGTCTTTGCAACACCAGAACCTTCTATAGATGATTCCAGACCTTGTACAACACAGATGTTAGGCAATCCTAATTCGAATATATCTGAAAGTATCAGTATAAGAACTGGTATACGCTATTCTGCCAGGATTAATGCTCTGCTCATATCAGCTTATCTAAATGCTGACAATAACCATGAGTATTATCTTACATATAACAGATCTATGGAAAATCTTTTTTCCATCCAGACAATCGTTGTCGATTATATCCACAATACGGACGGTGAAAAATAAGCTGATTCTATATACATTATTTATTATAGTATCCCAATCATTTTATGTGTAGTGCAAAACAACTAATAACTAAACTATAAAAAGTGCGCATATACAAAGACGTTATATAAAAAATATGCAGAAATGAGGATTATTATGAATATATTAACATATTTAGCTATCACTGTTGGTGGAATTGTTGCTGTAGGTTCTACATTAAGCATCACACTAGGAATCTTTGGAACAATTATCTATAAAATAGTACGTTCCATCAGATATAAGATATCTATATTTGACTAATTAACACAGTTTTAACGAATTATTATAAATATAGCAGGCTGTTTATTCAAACAACTGGCACATAAAGCATAATAATAAGTTAATGATAAATGTCAGTCTATTATATATTTTACAGCCTGTGGAATGGAGTTTATATGGCAGGAAATATAACTGTTGCTATTGTTATAATACTTATTATTGGCGGAATTATATTCGGCTGCTGGGTTGACAGAGCTGATACTAAGTTAGCCGATAAGAAAAAAGAAGCAGCTTCTGATAAACAGACCGCTGATAAATAACAGCCATTAACACATGGCAGCACAGAAAATATTATTTATATAGTATAGAATATTATTATATCAATCAACATCAATCAACATATATACTATATAAACATATTTTTCTGTGCTTCTATGTGTTTTGTTATTCCTGAATCGTATAACTATCTTTCTTCCATACTTACTACATCATATTTTTGAAACTTAAATACTACAAGAATTATAAATATCATTATTAACAGACAACAGGCAATAACTGAATATTCAACCTTTATTGCCGAATTAATACTTCTATATATCATAGACATATTTCCAAGTATATACCAGATCGGAATATATATTGCCAATATATTATAGGCAACAATAAATGCTATAACAATAATTCTGTTTATATACATATTAAGATATACTTGCAATATTGCCATCATAACACTATATAGTAATGGATATATATACATACCAATATTTATCCCCATATAACTATTTATATTTTGAAATAATTCATAATGAATCTCTGTACTAATGTATCCTTTACTGGATGAATATAATACAATTGTAATCATTATAACTATGTATACTAAAACTATCTTTATAAAAGTATCAAATAACTGCTTTATAATATAATTTGTTCTTTTTTTAGACTTTATAAGTGCGTAAACATCTTTATATGAAGAATAATAATAAGGCTTTAGGGATGTTATAGCACATACGACAAGCTGTATTGAAAACCACATAAAAGGTATGTCATAATCCCTTTTTCCATATTTATTAATTATTGCTGCACCACTGAATATATTTATATAATAATCTGATAAAGAAGCTTTAATCTGGCTTATAGTTCCAGATTTTACACAATTCTCCACTTCTCTATCATAATACATACAAGATACTATAACAAATATAATTAAAATAATATACCAGATATAATTTCTGCTAAATATATTAAGCATTTTTCTATTATTTTTAAATATGTTCATTATCAATGAACTCTCTATGTTCTGAATATAATAGTCCTATTATAACAATAATAACTGCCATTATTAACAACCACATTATACATTTATATGATAAAATAACGTTTGTTCCCCAGTCCAAACTACTATACCTAAATCTGTTCCAGAATATCGTACCTATCCCTGTAACTGGTCTGCTATCAATAACAACACTAATTATCAATATTATTATAGAT
>JBNMGS010000095.1:0-6896 GCA_050872365.1 Lachnospira sp. | reverse complement strand
TTATCCTTAACGGTCTTGGTAAGGATGCTGCTAAGATTATCTCAAGAATTAACGGATTCACATTCGTTGAAACAGAGATGGATTATGCAACAGGCGAAGTTAAGGAAATCGAAAGAATCGCATATTCTGACGGACTTCGTTCTAAGGTTAACTGCTACGGCGCTAACGACGTAACAGAAGGTGTTGCAATCATGTGGAAGGAAAATGTTGATATCTCTATCACAGGTAACTCAACAAACCCTACAAGATTCCAGCATCCAGTTGCAGGTACATATAAGAAGGAAAGACTTGAAGCTGGCAAGAAGTACTTCTCAGTAGCTTCAGGTGGTGGTACAGGACGTACACTTCATCCAGATAACATGGCAGCTGGTCCTGCTTCTTATGGTATGACAGATACTATGGGACGTATGCACTCAGATGCGCAGTTCGCTGGTTCATCTTCAGTTCCTGCTCACGTAGAAATGATGGGACTTATCGGTATGGGTAACAACCCTATGGTTGGAGCTACAGTTGCTGTTGCTGTTTCTGTACAGCAGGCATCAGATGCTGGAAAGTTCTAATAGAAAGCTAGTAAATAAACATATTAGAGAGCTTTTTGGAGAAATTCTAAAGGCTCTCTATTTTTATTTTTTTATCAAGTCTACAAGTCAATATCATATAAAAAGTCTACGAGAAGTCTACGAAAATTTTTCTTGTAGACTTCAGATTCAGTGTATAGCATTTAGATTAAAATGTTTTTAATATTATTTAAGGATAATTTATGAATTATAAAAGTGAAAATAAAAAATGAAAATTCTTATTGCTATGATTATTATCTTGTATAATAATACAGACTTAATAACGGGAGAAATAAATATTATTCCTGCATATATGCAGAGGAAGGAATGGAGAAAAACATGTTGAACAGATTAAAGAAGCTAAATCTTCATGACAAAATCAAACGAGGATACATATGGGTTATTGATCTTATGGTTATATCAGGAATAATTAGCATTATTTGTTTATCCCTGCTTGCATTAAGATTTAATAATTATGCAAAAGTTGTACAGAAAGCCGATGGAGCGGTCAAGGACAGTATTGTTAACATCAATGTAGCTGCGAGAAATATAAGAGAAATGGCTCTTAGTGATGATAAGTCAGCTTATTCTTCATATAAGAATGATGTTGTAACATATCTTAATAATTCACAGGAGCAGCTGGATATTATTAAAAAATCAGATGTAATTGATGATAATACGTATAATGAGTTTGTTCAGGAGTTAAACGACTGGGCTACTATTGGTTATAGTATTATGACACAGATAGAAAGTGGTGACCTGGCCGGGGCTAAGAATAAAATAAATACACAGTGTTCACCTGCACTTGAGAAGCTTATGTCAACAGCTGATAAAATGGATGACATAACTGATAATGAAAGTAAAAATGCTGTAATTATGTGTAATGTTCTTGCTGTAGTGGCTGAGATTATTATTATAGGATCTATTATTATAGCTGTAATAATTGCTAATAAAGTATCAGAGCTTATATCAGGCATGATATCAAAGCCTTTAAAGGATATTGAGAGTGTTGCAGAAGAGCTTTCAAAGGGTAATCTTCATACTGAGCTTTCTTATCATTCAGATGATGAGTTAGGATATCTGGCTCATAGTTTAAGAAAGTCTATAAGAATATTAAGCTCTTATGTAGAAGATATTTCCAGAGCAATGAAGAGCTTTTCACAGGGTAATTTTGATGTACAGCCAGAGGTAGAATGGAAAGGTGACTTTGAGGAGATACTTGATTCATTTATGCTTTTTGAGCATAGTATGGCAGACATGGTTAAGAATCTTCAGAAAGTTGCAGATTAGGTATCAGATGGTTCAGAACAGGTTGCACAAAGTTCATCAGAACTTGCTGAGGGTGCAACGAATCAGGCAGCTTCAGTAGAAGAGCTTACAGCTACTCTTTCTAATGTATCCGAAATGGTAGAGGAAAATGCAAAAAATGCAAAGGATATAAGTGGCAGAGTACAAAGTCTTGGTACACAGATTTCAGATAACAATGAAAATATGAATAAAATGGTTGCATCTATGGATGAAATAAGCAGATCTTCTCAGGAAATAAGTAAAATCATCGAAACCATTAACAATATTGCTTCACAGACTAATCTGCTTGCGCTTAATGCATCTATTGAAGCCGCAAGAGCAGGTGATGCAGGAAGGGGCTTTGCAGTTGTAGCTAACCAGGTATCTGCATTAGCTGCCCAGAGTGCAGATGCAGCAAAAGAGTCAT
The DNA here is from genome assembly GCA_050872365.1 of Lachnospira sp. Lineage (GTDB taxonomy): Bacteria > Bacillota > Clostridia > Lachnospirales > Lachnospiraceae > Lachnospira. The sequence goes on along the minus strand of JBNMGS010000095.1, from coordinate 4,625 downwards.
CAGCACTTATAGAAACTTCTGTTAATGCTGTTAATAATGGTATGCAGATTGCTAATGATACTGCTAAACAGCTTGAGGATGTAGCAGTGAATTCTATTACCATGGTTAAGGATGTTAACGATATTGCAGAGGCGCTTTATACACAGAAGGAAAATATCGAACAGATTGACGAAGGTGTAAACCAGATTAATGATGTTGTACAGACTAATTCAGCAACATCACAGGAATGTGCAGCTGCTAGTGAAGAAATGAGTGCACAGGCTGAAGAATTAAGAAAGCTGATTGAGAAACTTAAGATTGCACATTTCAACAAAAAGAAATAACAGTAAGATTATATATAGCTTACAGTTAAATCAATAGATATGGAAATACATAGGGGAATTGTATTAGAATATATTGGTTTAAGGAATGTAGGATTATGGAGTATGGGGCAAAAAAGCATGTTGATTATAAATGCTTTATATTACCATTAGTGGTGCTGGTTAGCAGTGTATTTATACTATATATGGTTATCAGCAAAGTTGACAGAATAAAATATGAACAGACAAGAACTAAAGCAAGTCTTAATGCTGTGACATATGCAGATCGTATGATAAATGATCTTAATTCAGGAATTGGAATAACGAATTCGATAAAGCAGATTCTTATAAGTGAGAATGGCGAGGTTGATAAGTTTAGTGATGTTGCCAGTGATATGATGACTGATTATGTACAGAGTATCCAGCTGGCACCAGCAGGCGTAGTTACTGATATATATCCGGAAGAAGGAAATGAAGCTGGTAAAATCGATCTGGTAAATGACAAGAAACGTGGTGCTATTGTAAGATATGGAATAGACAATGATGTGGTTGTTATGCAGGGACCTTTTGCGCTTAATCAGGGAGGTCTTGGAATAGCTATCCGTAATCCGGTTTATCTTAATAATTCAGAAGGCGAGCCTTATTTCTGGGGACTTACTATAGTTATAATCAGGGTTCCGGAGATTTTCAACAGTTCAGTAAGTGCACTTGAAAGTTTTGGGTATAATTATATTTTATCTAAGACAGAGTCACCTTTGTCATCAGATTATAAGGTTATAGACAGTTCAAAACAAGAATTAGATAAACCTGTTTCTTATAAGTTTGAACTTGGTGGTTGTACATGGCAGCTTGATGTAACACCAGTAAATGGTTGGAAAAACAATTCTAATACTATTATCATTGCAATAATTAGTATCATTATAATTGCATTGCTTGAGGTTCTTACCTTCGCATTCCTGAACATGCGTAATCAAAGAAAAAAGTTTAAGGTAATGTCATTAACAGATGGTCTCACTGGATTATTTAACAGAATTGGATTTAATGAACAGCTTGAAAAATATTTAAATAATAATGAGTCTAAAAAATGTATAGGTATATTGCTGGATGTAGATAACTTTAAGTTTATTAACGACTTGTATGGTCACGCTACAGGGGATCAGGTGCTTCTTCAGCTTGCAGCATCCATGAAAAAAGAGTTTCCTAAAAATGCAGTTGTCGGACGAAATGGCGGAGATGAATTTTGCGTGCTTATAAAAGATTGTGATGAGAATGAAGCAAAGCTTTTGATTGAAAATTTTACAATGAAAAAAAGGACGTTCAATTATAATGGAAAAGAACAGAAGTATAGCATATCATTAGGCTATGCGGAATATCCAACATATGCGCAGAAGGGTTCTGAATTGCTAAGATATGCAGATATGGCGTTGTATGAAGTTAAACTGCGTGGTAAGCATGGTTGTCTTCCTTACAGGGCAAGTTATCGTATGGCAGATTCTAATCGTTCACAGCTTGGATTTAAACTGAATGATATCTCAAACAACCTTCCTGGTGCATTTTTTATATATAAGGCTGATAGGAATGATGAACAGATATTATATGCTAATAACGAGATGATAAGGCTTACAGGATGCGATGATTTAGATGATTTCTTTGAATTTTCAGGAAAACATTTTAAGGGTCTGGTTCATCCTGATGACTATGAAAAGGTAGAAAAGAAAATATGGGAACAGATATCGTTAGATAATGATAATATAAATGATTATGTTAAGTACAGGATGGCTGTTAAAAATGGTAAACACAGGTATGTTCTTGATTATGGCCGTATAGTACATAACGAGAATTATGGTTTGTTGTTTTATGTATTAGTGGTTGATTATGATTTTATTAATGAATCGGATAGCTTTTGATCAGTTTTATAAATATATATATAAATACCATCAGTTTTATATGTGATAACTGGTGGTATTTTTGTTGTATATGATTAATTATTGCACATGGAACATTAAAGATTATGATTGAATTTGAAAAAACTAAAAAAATTTAAATTTTAAATATAGAAAGCTAAAGAAAACTTGAAGAAAACTGTAGAAAATATTTGAAAATAACATTAGTTTAATGTATCATAGAATATAGATTTTACGGGTATTTATGCCGCTTGGAGAAATTTTATATGAAAAATATTAAACTGGCTAATAGAATTATATATTTGGGGTTTCTTTTCATTTTTTTATTGTATCTTTTTTCTGGGTTTATATTTAGCAAAGTAGATATTAAAACACCAGCAGATGATAAGATAAAGATGGTGATAGAACCAGATGAGACAGATTATATAGGGGATGATACAATTGAATATACTATAAAGCTAAGCACTGCGTCAAGTGATAATATGGCTATCTACTTTATCAGCAGACATCGGGAGATAGAGGTATATGCTAATGAAAAGCTTATATATTATGTAAAGTCACATAAGTCGGTGTATGGCACGACAACGGGAACTAATTATTCGATTGTCAACATTCCTTCATATACGACAGAGGTAAAAGTAAGACTTACTAATGTATATAAAGATGTTAAGTTAAGAGGAACAGTGTTTGAATATGGAGATGAAGCACGCATATTAAAAGAGCTGACTTCGAAATCATTTTTGCCAGCAGTATTGAGTGCATTAATCATACTTATTGGAATAGCTATGATTATGCTGTGGATTATATGCAGGAAAAGAATTACCTAGACACAGGCACTGCTTTATTTCGGTATATTTGCGATGCTGATAGGTGGATGGGCACTTAATGAAACAAGTCTTGCCATGCTTTTTATAGAAGACAGGAAGTTGGCTTCACTTATGGGATATGTATTGCTTATGATGCTTCCTATACCGTTTGTTCAGGCTGAAAAGAACTTCTTTCATGTAAGTAAGGCAACTGTAAGCAATATATTATGTACAATATTCCTGGTTGTGGATATAGTTCTTGTTGTTCTGCATGTATCAGGAATGGCAGAGTTTAAGAAAAGTGTTATATTTATACATATAATGCTTGTTATTACATTTCTTTATTTCTGTGGTGTTGTTGTTAAAAGAATCAGAAAAAATGGATTTGACAGGAAAGTCAGATCTAATGTTATTGCGGTAGTTGCATTAGGCAGTTCTATGGTAGTTGATATGTTTGCATACTATAAAGGTATGCAGGAAACAGATGTGTTAGGTAAGCTTGGCATACTTATATTTATAATCTTTCTTGGGTATGAAAGTGTATTTGAAGCACTTGAGAAAATAAGAGATGGACAGAAAGCGGCGTTTTATAAGGAAATGGCAGAAAAGGATGTTATGACAGGCCTGTATAACAGATCTGCATTTGAGCAATGGGAAAAGAATACATCTGATTATGAAGGCTGCTTAATTGTAACATTTGATCTTAATAATCTGAAATATTGTAATGACAATCTTGGACACGCAGTTGGAGATGCATATATAGAAGAATCTGCTAAGCTTATACTTGATATATTTGGTAAGTACGGAAAATGTTATCGTATAGGAGGAGATGAATTTTGCACTGTTATAAAGTGCCAAAACAAAAGAATTGATATAGAAAAATATATAAAGCGCCTTAGAAATCATGAAAAACATATGACAGAGAAGATAGGAGCAGATGAATTCAATATGCATATAGCATGTGGCTATGCAGAATATGACAGTAAGCTTGATGATGATTTTGAGGCTACAAGAAACAGGGCAGACAGGAAAATGTATGAAAGTAAGAAGTTATTAAAAGAGGATTAATATATAATGGGTAAAGAATTATAGTAGTTGTTATGCATAAATGTAAATGACTTGGATTTTAATATTATAATTGATAGTAAGATAATAACTTTATTTATGATTGGTAAGTAGGCAGAATATGATATTTTGCTTAAATCAGCTTTATAAAAAAAGGATAAATGATATGTTGTTGGTAATAACAATATCATTTATCCTTTTTTAATGTGTATTGGAATATTATCATTAATGTTTATGATGATATTCTTGATATACATTTGATATTACATGTGGCTAATTATAAGTCGAAGCCGAAGTAACGAACTGCGTTGTTGTAAGAGATACCTTCAACAATCTTCTTAAGAGCTTTCTCATCGTTAGGGTATTCACCATTCTCAACCCATCCACCGATAAGTTCCCACATGATTCTTCTGAAGTATTCATGTCTTGTGTAAGATAAGAAGCTTCTTGAACCTGTAAGCATACCGATGAAGTTGCCAAGTAAGCTTAAGTTAGCAAGGCTTGTCATCTGACTAACCAGATGACAAGCCTTGCTAACTTAAGCTTACTTG
>JBNMGS010000094.1:0-6957 GCA_050872365.1 Lachnospira sp. | reverse complement strand
GCAGTTCAGATGAAGTTAAGGTTGTAAGAATTGGCTCAAGCGGAACAGATGGTACAGCAACAGATGCAGCAAGAATAGCGCAGGAGCTTGGATATTTTGAAGAAGAACTTGGAAAGGTTGGATATAAGCCGGAATACATAGGATTTACAGGAGCCGGACCTGCTATGAATGAAGCGCTCGCCTCAGGTTCGCTGGATATAGCTTTATATGGTGATTTGCCAGCTATAACAGCTAAGAGCAGTGGTATAGATGTAAAGATATTTGCATCTTATAGTGCTAATTATCCATTTGCAGTGTTAGCAGGAAAGAATTCAGGTATTAAGTCCGTAAAGGAATTGAAGGGAAAAAAGGTGGCAGTCGGTTTTGGAACGACACCATATATGTTTTTATCTAGGCAGCTTTCTAACAATGGTTTGTCTATACATGATGTTGAGGTTGTAAATACAGCTGCAGACGGTCCTGCAATGATTGCCTCAGGTCAGGTTGATGCAGTTGTTACCAGAGCACTTAACAGAGCTTATGAATATGCTAAGGCTAGTCCTGACAGCGCACTAGGACATTTAATTTATTCATCACAATGATACTATATTTCGACACACAAAATAAAGAAAAGGAGAAAGTATGAGAAAGAATATATTTAGCGGTATTATTGCTAGTAAAAATATATTGATAAAATGGAAGAAATGTGCTATAAAATATAAACATACAAGGTAAGTGTGTAATTATAAAAATATCTAAACCCTGTTTAGACATTTTCTTATAGTCCAGCAGTACAGAAGAAAGGGGGATGCCTATGTCAATATCAGATATTGCAAAGCTGGCTAAAACATCACCAGCAACAGTTTCAAGAATACTTAATAATCCTGATTATAATTGTAAGAATGCAGATGTAAGAAAGCGGGTATGGAAGGCGGCAATGGAACTTAATTATGTTCCTAATGAAGCTGCACGGAATCTAAAAAAAGGAGTTAATGTCAGTCAGGAAAAGGTAAGATACATACAGGTGCTTATGACCAGAACTGAAAGAAGCCAGGCTGATCCTTTTTTTACAGAAGTATTGCGTGTGGTAGAGACTGAGATACATAACAATGCATGTATCCTTTCACAAGTCTGGTATAGGTCAGATTTTTCCAATGATAATAAGTGTGCTCATATGAATGTAAGTAAAGTAGTAGGAGAGCTGTTTGATGAAACGGAAAGCAGAAGTGATGGACTGGTTGTTATAGGCAGATGCAACAAGGAAGTGCTTAAGCTGCTTAAAAGCAAGTTTAAGAATGTTGTAGCTATAAACAGAAACTCCACGAATATGGAAATTGATGAAGTTACGTGTGATGGCGAAAAGATAGCGGATATGGCGATTGAGTATCTTATACATCTGCGGCATAGGGCAATAGGTTATGTGGGAGAATGTAATGGAGAATCAAGATATAAAGGATATGTTAATGCATTGATGAGACATGATATTGTCCCTAATCCTTCATATATATATGAAACAAGGCAGACTGAAACAGCAGGCTTTGATGTAGGAGAAAAGATATTGCAGATGGAGGATAAGCCGACAGCAATATATTGTGCCAATGATATTACAGCAGTAGGCATATTAAAGGCTATGGCAAAGTCTAAGAATAAATATATAAATATATCAGTTATATCAAGCGATGATATAGAGCAGGCACAATTTACGAAGCCTATGCTTACTACTGTAGCACTTCCAAAGGAGGAAATGGCACGTTTTGCAGTATATTTGCTAATAAGCAGAATAAAAGGGCAGCATGCTTGCGTAACCAGAGTTGAGCTGGAGGGAAAGCTGATAGCAAGGGAAAGCTGCGTAGATGTTGAATATAGCAGCTGGAATTATTATATATAATGATGTGAGTGTCAAAAGTGATTTTGACACTCACTATTATCTAACGTAGTTCTTGTTAATAGAGAGCTTTTATCAGATAAAAGGGATGACTTATCTTTATTTTATCCTTTACATTTAATATGTATGTGATAAAATTGTTAGTTAGTAACATACGTTAAATGTTGGAATCAAAGGCAGGTGTAATCCTGCCTTTTTTAAATAAAAATGGAGAGTTAAGGATGAGAAGAATATTGATATACCGACAGAAGGATTTAAAGCCTGCACAAGATATACTTTTGAACTAATAATTAATAATAGGCGGCTAAAAAGATGAAATAGATTAAATACTACATCATATTTAAAGAAAGTAGAGGAATTATATGGCAGGAAAAATATATATAACTGGTGATTGTCACGCAGATTTTCGTAAATTTAATAATGAAAATTTTCCAGAGCAAAAGCTTTTGGATAAAAATGATTATGTGATTGTATGCGGCGATTTCGGCGGTGTATGGGATGTTGGCTGGGAGAGTAAAAGAGAAAAATATTGGTTTAATTGGCTGAATAGTAAAAATTATACAACTCTTTTTATAGATGGGAATCACGAAAATTTTGACAGGTTAAATGGTTACCCGGTAAAAGAATGGAATGGTGGTCAGGTGCATATTATAAGACCGTCAGTTATACATTTAATGAGAGGACATATATTTAATATTCAAGGATTAAAGATATTCTGTATGGGTGGTGCAGCGAGTCATGACATGGATGGCGGTATTTTGGATATGGAGGAAAAGGACTTTGCTTTAAGGAAAAAAGAACTTAACAGGGAAGGAATACCATACCGGATTAAGCATTTAACATGGTGGGAGCAGGAGCTGCCAGATATATCAGAATATGATAAAGCCTCAGATAATTTAGAAAAAGCTGGGTTTAAAGTTGATTATATTATTACTCATTGCTGCCCAGGTCGAATACAGAATAATATATGTCCCGATGATAATTATAAACAGAATGCATTAACTGATTTTTTTGATGTAGTAATGGATAATTGCGAGTATCAAAAATGGTATTTTGGTCATTATCATAAAGATCAGACTATATCTGATAAAGAGGTTTTATTATACAACAAAATAATAAAATTAGGCGATAGTGTCTATGACTGACAGAGATTAGGTTATTAATGACACCAAATAATAGCCAGCTAGTCCAAACGGAGAAACAGCAGTTCCTAAAGACACTTGATACGCTTTATTGGAAGTCAAAGCTTCAGCGCAGGGAAGGTTTTAAAGATATATCAAAGATAATCGGGAACGAATGCGAAAAATAGATTTTACATAAGCAGAATGAGGCTGATATGAAGAACGATATAAGAAATAATAAACAATTTGCTGCAGACAGAATATTATCGTATTTTAAAGAGGAAAGGGTTATACTGCTCATAATAACGGTGTCAGGTCTTATATATAACCTAGGACTTTTATCAGGTCCATGGTTTGAGGGCAGGATGACAGGCTGTCTTATAGATATATTAGCAAAAAATGCTTTATATAAGGATATGCTTATACTTGTAGCGGCATACGTTGTATCTATCGGAGTTGTGCAGATATCAAGATATATAAAGCGTTTCTATGTAAGAAGATTTGCTAATAATGTAAACAGAAGAATGAAGAAAATATTGTATGGAAATCTTGTTTTAAAGAGCAGGACTGAGCTTGAAAATGAAGGTGCCGGCGATATTATGACAAAGGCAATTCTTGATGTTGATGACTGTGCTGAGGGCATGAGAAAGTTCACAACAGAGGTGTTTGATACAGGTGTTGCTATGGTCGCATATGCAGGAATGCTGCTTATATATGATGTAAAACTGGCGCTTATTGCCATGATATTTCCGCCTATATCGTACATACTTGCAGAAAAGATGAAGATTATCGTACAGAAAACTGGTGCTGAATACAAAAGACAATCTGGAATATTAAGCAATGCTACACTTGACAGAGCTTTCAACGCTATAACCTACAGGGTATACGGAAGAGAAGAGGATAGAAGAATTGCGTACGAAGATAATCTTTCATCATATGAGAAATCAGCTATCAGGGCAAACATATGGAATTCATCAATGACACCTTTATACAGAATTATTTCTATGTGTGGTGTAATATTTATATTATATTTTGGCAGTAAAAATGTACTTGGAACTGGATGGGAAAATTGGAATATTGCTGCATTTACAACATTTATTTCATGTTTTATAAAGCTGTCCGATAAGTCTTCAAAGGCTGCAAAGCTTTTTAATGCAGTTCATAAGGCACAGGTTTCATGGAAGCGGATTAAGCCGCTTATGGTTATTAATAATAAAGATACAGATTGTAAAAATCAGACATCGGCTAAGCTTGAGATACAAAACTTAAGCTTTACATATCCAGATGGAAAGAATGTATATAATCATATCTCATTTACAGCAAAGCCTGGACAGATTATAGGTGTTACAGGTCCGGTTGCATGTGGTAAGTCAACATTTGGAAAAACATTTCTTTGCGAATATCCATATGAGGGAAGCATTAAGTATAACGGACACGAACTGAGCAGTATTGCTGATAATGTGAGGTCAGGTATAATAAGCTATCTGGGACATGATCCTGAATTGTTTAATGATTCTGTGAAAAATAATGTACTGCTTGGTGATGATTGTAATATATCAGAATATCTGAAGGATGTATGTATAGACAAAGAAGTTGAAAAGATGGAGAACGGAGCTGATACACTTATAGGCAGCGGTGGTGTACGATTGTCAGGTGGACAGGCACAAAGAATAGCGCTCGCAAGGACACTTTGTCATAAGAAACCAGTGATTATACTTGATGATCCGTTTTCAGCACTTGATAAAGGCACCGAGGAGCAGATATATAACAATCTTAAAAGGATAGCACATGATAATATTATTATTCTGATATCTCACCGGTTGTATATGTTTCCTAAGATGGATAATGTTATATGGATGGATGAAGGTAAAGCTGTTGTGGGTACACATGATAAGCTAATGACAGAATGCCAGAAATACAGAAAATCATATGAAACAGTAAACGGTAAAAATAACAATATGAGTGTAGAAAATAAGGAAGAGGAGGTGGATAAAGATGATTAATAGCAATATTATTGTTAATAAAAGACAGACAGGCAGTAATGCAAAAAATGAAGTTCATAGTGTAGGTTCAATAATATTACACACTGTAATTAAGAAAAAATGGCTTTCAGCTGGGATTATTGTGACAGTGTGTGGAGCTATTATATCAGCTCTTTATCCGCCACTTGTTCTTGCTGATATAATTGATACATTAACATCTGGTCATATGGTTTATCTGCATCTTATATTTTTATATATGGGATTTACTGTGCTTACAGGTATTATGGAGTCAGCAAGAGAAAGCTTACTTACAGTGTTTGGACAAAAGATAACGCATGCCCTTCGTAGTGGTCTTATGGAGCATTTTGTAAGGCTTACAGCAGATTCACTTAATAAGCAGGAGCCGGGTTCGGTAGTTTCAAGATTTGTTGGTGATGTTGATACAGTTGAGAATCTGTTTACATCAGGTATAGTAAGTATGTTTGCAGATGCATGCAAGATAATAAGTATCCTTGCGGTTATATGGTTTCGTAATAAGGGACTGGCAATAGTCCTTTTAGTAATACTTCCGTTTATATTCTGTTTTACAAGATATGTGCAGAAAAATATGCTTGATGCACAGCTAAGAAACAGACGGGCAGTAAGCCGTGCTTCTGCTCATGTTCCTGAAACACTTCATAATATCCGTACAATTCATAATCTTGGCAAGGAAAAGTATATGGAGAAAAGATATGATGAATATATAGGTGACAGTTATAAGGCTATGGAAAAGACAAACTTTTATGATGCCATATATTCACCGGTTATTCTAATATTAAATGCAGTTGTAGTAGCGGTTGTTATGTTGTTTTCGGCATCTGGTAACGAGAAGGTGCTTACAATTTTTGGTATGTCAGCTGGTACAGCAGTAGCAGTTATTAATTATATCTCACAGATATTTTCCCCTGTTGAGAGTCTGGGTATGGAAATACAGACGATACAGTCAGCTATAGCCGGAGTAAGAAGAATAAATGAATTTTTTGCACTGCCGGTACTTGATGATAGTAAAAAGTATGATATTTCCAGCGATAAGAATAACAATCAGAATAAGAATAAAGAGCCATATGTCCAGTTTAAAGATGTTACATTTGGATATGAAGAAGAACATATGGTTATCAATGATAAGAGTTTTGTTGTTAATAAAGGTGAACAGGTTACTTTATCAGGAAGAACCGGAGCTGGAAAGAGCACGATATTCAAGCTGCTTTTAGGACTTTATAAGCCATTAAAGGGAGAGGTATTAATCAGGGGAATACCTTCAGATAAAATACCAGATAATGCGAAAAGAAAAATATTTGGTTATGTTGAACAGTCATTTCATATGGTTCCTGGAACTATCAAAGATCAGATTACACTTTATGACAGTAATATATCTATGGAAGAGGTTATCAATGCAGTCAGACTTACAGGACTTCATGATACAATAATGGGTTTTGAAAATGGCTATGATACTGAGTGTACACAGGAGATATTCTCGCAGGGGCAATGGCAGTTATTATCTATAGCAAGAGCAACAGTTGCCAATCCAAAGCTTCTCTTACTTGATGAAATAACAGCCAATCTTGATGCCAATACAGAAAAAGAGGTGCTTGAAGCATTAAAGAATGTATCTGAAAACAGGACAGTGATATCTATATCCCATAGAGTTACGGCAAGAACGGGACGAGTTATCAATTGTTGATCAGAAACTATCATATTGTTGTTTAGCACACATTCTTAACGAACGGACGACATCATATATGAGAAAAGCAAGTGTGCATACATAGGCGATGCCAGAAGCTTCAATCGGATATTTCTAAGACTTTTCATATAAGTAGTGGTAACTGCCGCTACCGTGCGATACGGGACATCCTTGTCCCATATCGAACTTCCACAGACATCCGTGTCTGTGGAGAGCTGGGTTATTAAGAAAAAGTCTAAGAAATATCACAATTGAACTTCAAGTGCATCT
>JBNMGS010000093.1:0-6994 GCA_050872365.1 Lachnospira sp. | reverse complement strand
GGGCACAAAGTGCGGAAGCAAGTATAGCCACCATGCTTGTTTCAAACATACCTGAAACTCCTGAACCTATATTACCAATAAGCGCATATACGCCAATATGACCACTTGCAAGAACAATAATAATCCCTGAAATTATTCCTGTTAATAATACAAGAAACACATTGAATCCGGCTATACCGCCGATAAGAACAAAAATATAAGGTATAATCTGTATAAGGTTATAATCATGCGTAACACTTCCTGCTATATCTGTCTTAAAAGATAACACAAGAATAATAACAAGTGTCACAACTGCTGCCGGAAAAGCTATCCAGAAATTCTCCTTAAACTTATCCTTCATGGCACATCCCTGTCCGTTACATGCTGCTATAGTCGTATCTGAGATAAAAGACAGATTATCACCAAACATAGCACCACCCATAACCGATGCTATGCATAACTGTACAGAAAAACCCGAAGCCTCTGATACAGCAACCGCTATAGGAACAATAAGTGTTATCGTTCCAACTGATGTTCCCATCGCCGTAGAAACAAAACATGCAACTATAAAAAGTACCGCAACTGCAAACCTTGCAGGAATTATATCAAGCATGAAATAAGCCACACTCTCTGCACTGCTCCTTCCAGCAACACCTACAAACACACCTGCTGTAAGGAATATAAGAATCATAGTTATAATATTCTTATCAGCAAGTCCTCCTGCCATTATCTCTAACTTTTTATCAAATGACACACTTCTGTTCTGTATGCATGCAACAAGAATAGCCACAAGAAATGCTGCTATAATAGGTATATTATAGAATCCCATAGGAATCTTCATAACATATTCAAACACGATTCCCAGGCCAAGATATAATATTAAAAAAACAAGTATCGGCAACAATGCCACCGCATTAGATTTCTTCAAAAAACACCTCCACATTTTATAATAAATCAAGCTGTAAACAGACTATTATCTGATGCAACCTGAATATCAATCGTACATTCCGATATATAAACATATTGATTTACAGTATAATATAATATGATGTATGTGTCAAAAAGCATTTTCTTTTATTAACATCACTGGCAACATCCTCTATTAAATAACACTGTCTACTGCTATAGAAAAAATTAATAATTATGTAAAAATATAGAAATTTGTTATTAAATATTGTATAATATAAAATAACTAAACCGTTTAAACTATGTAAGATTACTATTTTACTAATCTATTTATAAAGATATACCAATCGGACCAGAATGGAGAATTAAATTATATGATTACAAGACGTTTAATGAGAACAAGACAATTAAAACCAGGTATGAAGATTGACCAGGCTGTCGTAGACAGAGCAGGACGTAATCTGGTTCATAAGGGTTCTATTCTTGATAATTATGTTATTGACTCGCTCCTTAAGATGGGAGTTATGATGGTATATATCCAGACAGGTGAAGAATCAGATGAAGATATAGAAAAGAGTATATCACCTGAAGCAAAGAAACAGATTGAACGTCTGCATACCGATGACAAAGCAAAGGTTGAACTTTCAGACAGTGTTAAATCAAGAGTAGCTGAAGGAATTCAGTATATTTATGCAAACGCGGAATCAGACCAGCTTGCTGATACTACCAACAATATCGCTTCAAGCCTGATGGATGCGATCAATGACAACGATGCAATAGCAGTAGATATAAGTGCACTTAAAACAAGTGATGAATACACCTTTAAACACAGCGTTGATGTTGCAACCATGTCTATGGTACTTGCCAAACAACAAGGATTATCACAGAAACAGATATATGAGATTGGTGTCGCAGGACTTCTTCACGACATAGGTAAAACAAAAATCCCTATTGAGATTCTCAACAAGCCGGCAAGACTTACTGATGAAGAATTCGCTGTTATGAAACAGCATCCTGTATTCGGGTACCGTATGATAAAAGATAAAAAGGATTTCAGTAACGATATATGTATGGCTGTATTGCAACACCATGAAAAAATGAACAGTAAAGGATATCCCGTTGGTTTTCCAAGTGATAAGATAACACAGTATTCAAGAATATTAACTATTGCTGATATATATGATGCTCTTGTTACAGAAAGACCTTATAAGTCAGCATTTTCACAACGAGATGCTGTTGAGATGATTATGTCTATGACTGAAGAGCTTGATTTAAAGGCTATGAAAAGTTTCCTCGAAAGTATAATTCTTTATCCTGTAGATTCTATTGTAGAGCTTAGCAATGGCGAAAAAGCTAAAGTTGTGAAAAATAATGAGCATTATATACTACGCCCAACTGTAGTTGGTATCAAGTCTGGAAAGGTATACAATCTAAGTGATGACATAAAATGTGCTAATATAGTTATAAAGTAATACTATGAAAATGATAGTAATTTATGTACATTAACTGCGCTAAAAAGCGGTCTTATGGCATATGTCAAAGACCGCTTTTTATATTTTTATATTATATTTTATTCTTCGCCCATCTTTGCAAGCTTAGCTGCCTGATCGGCTGCTATACATGCATCTATTATTTCCTGGATATCACCATTCATAATCTTATCAAGCTTATAAAGAGTAAGACCTATTCTATGGTCTGTAACTCTTCCCTGTGGGAAGTTATAAGTTCTGATTTTTTCTGCTCTGTCACCAGTACCTATCTGGCTTCTTCTTGCATCTGCTTCTGCATCATGAGCCTTCTGTGTTTCAAGGTCATATAACTTTGCTCTTAAAAGTGCAAATGCTTTTTCCTTATTCTGTATCTGAGACTTTTCTGTCTGTGAATAGATAACTATACCTGTTGGATAGTGAGTAAGACGTACAGCTGAATCAGTTGTATTGACACACTGTCCACCATTACCTGATGCACGCATAACATCAATACGGATATCTTTCTCATCTATCTTAATATCTACTTCTTCTGCTTCTGGCATAACTGCAACAGAGGCTGTCGATGTCTGTATTCTTCCGTTTGATTCTGTTACAGGAACTCTCTGTACTCTGTGTACACCACTCTCATACTTCATAACAGAATAAGCACCCTGTCCCTTAACCATAAACTCTACTTCTTTCATACCGCCAATTCCAGTTTCATCTGCATTGACAACTTCTATCTTCCAACCTTTTGAATCTGCGTAATGTGAGTACATACGAAAAAGCTCTGCTGCAAAAAGTGCTGCTTCTTCACCACCTGCACCAGCTCTGATTTCAACAACTATATCCTTATCATCATTAGGATCTTTAGGAAGAAGAAGAATCTTAAGTTTCTTTTCTAGTTCTTCAACTTTTTTCTTTGAATCAGCAAGCTCTTCTCTTGCCATTTCAACTAATTCTTCATCACTTTCTTCTGCTATCATAGAAAGACTGTCTTCTATATTCTGCTTATTTGCCTTGTATTCTGTATAGGCTTCCACAATAGGCGCAAGATTGCTCTGCTCTTTCATATATTTTCTGAACTTATCCTGATCATTGACTATATCAGGATTACCAAGTTCCGCTGTTACGTCCTCATAACGACGTAATGTATCTTCCAATCTGTCAAACATGCTCATTGTATTCTGACTCCATTCTATATTACGATATCTTAATCAATCTGGTTTCAATATGGTGTGTAGGGAAATAACCCAAAATTTAAAAATCTCCTCACTGCATCATAAAACTTTTAACTTATTTTCCTCATAACACCAGTTATCAATAATATCTTGCTATAACAACTCTGTCAAGTCCTGCAAGATCTTTTACAACTTTAATATCATTATATCCATATAAAGATAATATATCACTTACAGACTGTGCCTGATCATGTCCTATTTCATAACACAGATACCCGCCTGTATTAAGATAATTTCTGGCACTATCAGTTATTTTCCTGTAGAACTTTAACCCATCAGTATCACCATCAAGGGCAAGCAACGGGTCATGAAGTCTGACCTCTTCATCCAGCTCTTTTATAACCATGGTTGGAATATAAGGTGGATTAGATACTATAATATCAAACTTTACCCCACTGCCTTCTAATACTTCAAACATATTACTCTTTATAAACTCAACATATGGCACATGATTAATCTCTTTGTTATGCTCAGCCACTTCAAGTGCATCTTCTGATACATCTATTCCGACTGCAGAATGCATTGTTTTTGCTGTATGCCCTGACGCAGCAATAGATATGATTATGCAGCCTGAACCTGTACACATATCAAGCACTTTACTATCTGGCGTTGCAAGCCTTACAACCTCATCAACAAGAACCTCTGTATCCTGTCTTGGCACAAGAACATGTTCATTCACCATATATTTTCTTCCATAGAAATACGTATATCCAATAATATGCTGAAGTGGTATATGACGTGCTCTTTTTGCTATACATTCAAGATATTTTCCAAGTGCTTCATTATCCAGTTCATCTGTTGCATTAATAAGATATCTTGTTCTATCTATACCTGTTATATAAAGAAATAATTCAAGTGCATCATAATCAGCATTATCTATACCAGCCTGTTTAAGGACTCTTGCACCATACCTTACAGCATCCCTATACGTATGGATAGCTGGTATATTATTATTTACATTATTATACTTTATCATAATTAATGTCTGTCTCTTTCTTTAAATAAAGGTACATCATCTGCATTTATCTCATCTGTTTCTTCTATCTCTTGTGGTTCTTCTATCTCAAAGCCAGCTTCAACTTCCTCAACAGTCATGTTCTCTGACGCATCAGCCTCGGATATACTTTCTTTAGTCACAGCATACTCTTCTTTTTCCTCAGCATCCTCAATCTTATGTACTGTTTCATATTCATCTTCTATCTCAAAACCTTCTGGAAGTTCATCATCATCTTCTGGCTCTTCATCAGAATTCTCTCCCAAGTCAGCTTTAGAATCATCATTTTTATCATCAATCGGATTACCATCTGTATTATCATGCTGCTCATTATCTGATTCACCGGTAGTACTCTTGGCTGCATCTGATTCCAATGTTTCATCTGTATTCTGTGTATCATTGTTTTTATCTGTCATGGAATTGTCTGCTGCCACATTATCTGCTTTATCATCTATACTACCGTTTTCTTCACCAAAACTGCTGCTTGCATTCTCTGCAGATTTATAGGAATCACTCTCTGTTTCAGGTGTCTCTAAGTTCTTTTTAACATCTTCTGAAGCATTTTTAATATCGGCTGTACCAGCATCATGAATATCTGCCACACCAGAATCCGTTTTCACACTGTCAGAAGAATCATTATTAGACACAGATTTTATTTCAACTGCCCTTATCGTCTCAGCTATTGCAGTCTCATGTGCAACCTTTTTAGCATCTATTTTTCTTGTATTCTTTGCCTTGTGTATAAGTTCACCATCCATAGCCAGCTTGGCCTCCGATGCAAGCATATCTGCTTCCGGATTAGGAGAATGTGCATAATATTCCTCTAGAAATGCTTTCCAGTCGAATACTTCCTCAACAGCCTTTATAGCAACTTCTACCATCTCTTCATCGGGCTCACGTGTTGTAAGTCTCTGAAGCCACATACCCGGCTTACTTAATACAACAGTAAATCCGTTATCATTCTTTCCAGCCCATCTGATAAACTCATACGAAACTCCTGCTATAACCGGAACAAGAAGAAGTCTTATAACTACCTGAAGTGCTGTATTGTCAACTCTTATAAATATAAAGAACACAATACTTATAAACATAACTATAAAAAGAAAGCTTGTTCCACATCTTTTATGATACCTTGAACTATTCATGACATTCTCTGTTGTAAGTCTGGCACCATTTTCTATACAGTTGATACACTTGTGTTCAGCACCATGATACATGAATGTCCTTTTTATATCTTTCATAAGCGATATGACAAGCAGATATAATATAAATATGGCAACTCTTACAAGACCTTCTATAAAATTAAGGAGTGTCTTAGATGCTACATATCCTTTAACCAGCCTTGAAACAAAATACGGCAATAACATAAACAGACCAACAGCCATAAAAACAGACAATATAACTGTGAATGCCATAAGCACTGATTCAAACTTATCTTTAAATAATGACTTTCCGATCTCATCCGCCTTGGTTTTCTTCTGTTCTTCAGGATCATCATAAAATGATGCCGAATAATTGATAGTTGAAATTCCCGTTATAAGAGAATCTACAAAACTGACTACTCCTCGTATTATCGGGTATCCCATCCATTTATGTTTTTCTGTCAGTAACTTACAATCCCTTACTGTAACTTCTATTTCATGGTCAGGTTTTCTTACAGCAATAGAATACTTATCCTTATTGCGCATCATAATCCCCTCTATGACTGCCTGTCCACCTATTCCTGATGGTTTCATAGTTCACACCTCCTGCTTTGCGGATTTATTCTCAAACATAATACAAATCCGTACACGATTATTATGCAATCGTTATTGATGTAAAAAAAAGTTGAGGTCTCTGACAACCTCAACTTCATGCTCATAACTAGTTATTAACACCATACTTCTTGTTGAACTTATCAATACGTCCACGAGTTGATGTAGCCTTCTGCTGTCCTGTATAGAAAGGATGGCACTTTGAACAGATTTCTACGTGAATCTCTTCCTTTGTAGATCCTGTTACGAATTCGTTACCACAGTTACAAACAACCTTTGCCTGATAGTATGCTGGATGTATTCCTTCTCTCATTATTTTCACCTCTTTACAATATCTTTATATGATTTATCCTTATTTCTTTTTATCATTTTGATAAACAGCTTTGTTATTGTATCATAGCGACTTATATAATGCAAGCACTAATTTTATTTTTCTGTTGTTTTATTTAATTTTATTTCATTCTGATTATTTACTAACATGTATAATGTGCGCAAAAGAAAAGGAGGCTGCTGCGAAGCAGATATTTACTTTTTGGGCTTTAAACCTGCTAAACTCTTCTGTTTTTAATCACTGTCTGGACAAACTCAGCATTATTCTTAGTCTTTGTGAATAAATCAAGTATTCTCTCAGCCGCTTCATCAGTCTTAAGT